>NZ_QULS01000011.1:0-90584 GCF_003482185.1 Faecalibacterium sp. OM04-11BH | reverse complement strand
TACTTATTTTATCACTTTCGCGATAAGTTGTCAAGCACTTTTTTGAGAAGCTTTTGAAGTTTTGTGAACTTAAATCGTTCAGCAGTTTCTCGGTGCTAACCGGAACATTTGAACGTTCATTGGTTCTTTTCAAGGGCTTCCTGCTGGGACTTCAGAAGTCATTCTTTTGTCTCAGCGCTTGGCGCTCAAGTATAATACCACACCCCCGGACGATTGTCAACACTTTTTGACAAGTTTTTTCCAAATTCTTTGCGGAGGGGTAAACACCCTCTCAGGCGCTCCCGCGCCAGCTCCCCCAAAGGGGGAGCCAAGCCGTTAAGTTCATTACTAAAGTATTAGGTATAACGAGGAGGTTTTCGGCAGTGCTCTTGGCTCTCCCTTTGGGAGAGCTGTCACCGCAGATGACTGAGAGGGCGTGCAAGGCTAACGGGTGCTGCCCTTCATCCGGCGCTGCGCGCCACCTTCCCCCGGTGGGTGAAGGCTTCAGCGGTAGCGGTAAGCTTCCAGCTGAAAGCAAAAGCCTTGCGTATCGGCGGCGGGTGCGCTATTATATATTATATACATTATAGAGCGCTGCGAAAGGAGCCCTGACCCATGATCCTCACCGTCAATATCGGCAACACCCACATCACCGTGGGCGGCTACGAACAAGATACCCTTATCTTCTGCGGGCGGCTGCACTCCGACCCCGCTGCCACGGTGGAGGAATACGCCATCCGACTGGTGAATCTGTTACAGCTGTACGGAGCATCCCCGGCGCAGATCGAGGGCGGCATTCTGGGCAGCGTGGTGCCCATGCTCAGCGGGCGGGTGCTGGCGGCCTTACAGCTTTTATGCAAGGCGCGCATCCTGACCGTGGGGCCGGGGCTGAAAAGCGGCATCAAGCTGCGGCTGGACAACCCCGCGCAGCTGGGCGCAGAGCTGCTGTGCGGCGCGGTGGCGGCGCTGGCAGAGTGCCCCGGGCCGCTGGTGGTCATCTCGGCAGACACGGCCATCTCCCTGATGGCGGTGAACGCCAAGCAGGAGCTTGTGGGCGGCGTGATTCTGCCCGGGCCGCAGCTTTCCATGAATGCGCTGGTGCAAAAGACCGCGCAGCTGCCCCAGATCGACCCTGCCGCCCGTGCCTCGGACTCAGTGCTGGGCAAAAGCACCTCGGCCTGTTTGCAAAATGGCTTTGTGCTGGGCACGGCCAGCCTGCTGGACGGTCTGGCCGACCGCTTCTGCGCCGAATTGGGCGCACAGACCGCTTTTTACGCCACCGGCGACCTGCCCCGCTCCATCCGGGAGGCCTGCCGCACCCCCATCCACTACCGCGAGACCCTGATCACCGACGGCCTGCACCGCATCTGGCTGCGAAACCGAAAGGGTTGACGATTTTCGTTTGCATTTTGCATCCCAATGTGTTATACTGTGTTGTACCCACCAAAGGGGTACGGCATTTGCGATCGTAGCTCAGCTGGATAGAGCGTTCGGCTCCGACCCGGAAGGCCAGAGGTTCGAATCCTCCCGGTCGCACCAAGGACTGCTGCACAGGTTTTGTGCAGCAGTCCTTTTTATTTATTTTATCGAATCCATCTTGCAAAAGCGGCATAGTGCCTTATAATAGAGGCTGTGCCCCGGTGTGCGCGGGTACGGTTAGGATGTATAGGATAAAGGGAAAAAAGAGTATGGCTTCTCAAACGAATACGCTGACGGAAGGCCCTCTGGCCAAGCAGATCTTTCTGGTCAGTCTGCCGCTGGCGCTTTCCAACCTGCTGCAGGTGCTGTTCAACATGTCGGACGTGGCGGTGGTGGGGCGCTTTGCCGGTTCCACGGCGCTGGGTGCTGTGGGCTCCACCAGCACGCTGGTGACCCTGTTCACCGGCTTTCTCATCGGCCTGAGCAACGGCATCAATGTGCTGGTGGCGCGTTTTTACGGCGCGCGCCATCCCAAGGACGTGGAAAAGACCGTCCACTCGGCGGCCATCATCAGCGCCGTTGCCGGTGTGGCGTTGCTGCTCATCGGTCTGCTGGGCTCCCCCGCCATGCTGCGGCTGCTGAACACCAAAGAGGATCTGCTGCCCGGCGCGATTTTGTATCTGCGGGTGTATTTTCTGGGTATGCCGGCGCTGGCGCTATACAACTTCGGCAACGCGGTATTCAGCTCCATCGGCGACACCAAAAAGCCGCTGCTCTACCTTTCTATTGCCGGTGCGCTGAACATTCTGCTGAACCTGTTCTTTGTCATCGTGTGCGATCTGAGCGTGGTGGGCGTGGCGCTGGCCAGTGCCATCAGCCAGTGCGTTTCCGCTTTTCTGATCCTGCGGGCGCTGACCCGGGTGCAGGACTGCTACGCGCTGGACCTGCACAAATTGCAGCTGGACCCGGTGCAGGCCAAGAGCATCCTTGCGCTGGGCGTGCCCGCCGGATTGCAGAATGCCATTTTTGCCATTGCCAACCTGTTCATTCAGGCGGGTGTCAACTCCTTTGACTCTTTGATGGTCAAGGGCAACAGCGCCGCCGCCAACGCGGACGGCCTGATTTATGATTGCATGGCGGCCTTCTACATGGCCTGCGCCAGCTTTATGAGCCAGAACTACGGCGCGGGACGGCCTGACCGGGTGAAGAAAAGCTACTTCATCAGTCTGGGCTACTCCTTCGGCGTGGGGCTTGTGCTGGGCGCGGCGCTGTTCTTCTGCGGGCCGGCCTTCCTTGCGCTGTTCACCACCGAGGCGGCGGTCATCGACGCCGGCATGAAGCGTGTAGCCGTGATGGCCTTTGCCTACTGCGTCTCCGCCTTTATGGACTGCACCATCGCCGCCTCCCGCGGGCTTGGCAAGACGGTGGTGCCCACCGTCATCGTGGTGCTGGGCTCCTGCGTGTTCCGGGTGATCTGGGTGTACACCATCTTTGCCCACTTCCACACCATCCCGGCGCTGTACCTGCTGTACCCGTGCAGCTGGACGCTGACCGCGCTGGCAGAGATCGCCTATTTTGCCAGCTGCTACAAGCGTGCCATGGCCATCTTCCGCAAGCCCGCGGCGGCGTAAAAGGAAATATGATATAAAAATTATCCCCCGGGAAAATCTGCGGAGCTTCCCGGGGGACTTTTTCAACTATTTTACTGATAATCGTGGTTGAGGAACAGGGCCTTGATGACCACCACCTCGTCGTATTCCTCCTGCTCCACCTGCACGTCCGCGTTCAAGGATTTCAGGCGCGCCTTGACTGCTTCCAGTGCCTCCGGCACGGTGACGGCACGGCCCTCCTCCACGGCGTCCATCATCTGCTTGAGCACGATGGGGTGGGCGTACCAGCTTTTCACCGGGAAAGCGCCGTGGGGGTAGTGCTTCACATACTCTGCCATGGCTGCCTCGGCCTTTTCTGCACGCTTCATGATGGCGTTGTTGTTATTGTGGGCGGTGGGCAGCATATTGTAGCTGGAAAACAGGAAGATGGCGGCAAAGCCGAACAGCGCAAAGTACACGCCGTAGCTGCCGGTATGGCTGAACACGGAGTACAGGCCGTAGGCCGCCGCCGCAACGCCCAGCACAAAGATCGCCAGCGCCACATAGCGGTACACCGGCTTGCTTTGCAGCTGTGCACGCTTGCGGCGCTGGGCAGCGCTCAGCTCGGCGGAAAGCTCCGGCTTTGCGTCCAGATACTCCTTTGCCCGGCGCAGCACGGTAAGGCTGTGTTGCGCATCCTCGGAAAGCTCCGGCAGCTTGCGGGCGGCCTTTTCGGCGGCCTTTTTCTGCAGTGCCTGCTCTCCGGCGGCGCTCAGCAGGTGCAGCTGCGGCTGCTCCTTGGCAAGCACTTCCAGCAAAGCGTCCACGTCCCGCTCGTCCTTGAAGTTGCACTGCTTCTGCTTGCCGCCGTCGTACTCCACCACCAGATAGGCCATGGAGGCAAACACGCCCTTGCCGGAAAAGCCGCCGGAGCTCATAGCCACCCGCTTGAACACCCGGGTGATGCTGCCGTAGGGCAGATAATAGCGGCGGTCGATGTAAAAGCTGTTCAGGTACAGCGCCTTTTTGCCTACGCCGCAGGGGCCGATCTTGCGGCAGGCTTTTTTGTCTGCCTCCAGCTCCTGCGGGTCAAGCTTTGCCATGCCCAGCTGTGCGGGTTTGAAAATCATGGGTAGTTCCCTTCTTTGCTTTAAATTCTACGCCCCTATTTTCCCACGGGGCGGGGGCAATTGCAAGCCTTGATTTTTAAAAAACAGCGCCCGCCGCTGTACGGTCAGGCAGCGGCGGGCGCAGGTTACTTACGGAAATATAGAGCCGTCAGTTCCTTATGCCTTGGAAGTAGAGCTCTTCTTGGTAGCATGGAGGAACAGAGCCAGCATTGCGATGGCAAAGACGATGCCGATGGGGTAAGCAACGACGGTGTTGTAAGCCACCAGCTTGCCGTCCGCATAGGTGTTGATCATCTTGCCCAGGCACTCGGGAGCCAGCACGAAGTAGGTGCAGGACACAGCGCTCATGAAGGTAGCAGGCACGGCGGTGATCCAGAAGTTCTTCTTCTCCTTGAACAGGTACATGGAAGCAGCCCACAGGACGATCATAGCCAGCGTCTGGTTGGTCCAGCTGAAGTAACGCCAGATGACGGTGTAGTTGATGAAGCCCAGTGCGTTGCCGATGCCAAGGAAGGCACCAACGCCCAGCACGGGGATGCAGAGCTTCAGGCGGTTTGCGTAGCTGTCCTGATCGATCTTGAGCCAGTCGGCCAGGGTCAGACGAGCGGAACGGAATGCGGTATCACCAGAGGTGATGGGGCAGATAACGACACCGATCATAGCCAGTGCCACGCCAACCTTACCCATGGTCTTGAGGCAGACGTCGTAGATAGCGGCAGACTGACCGGCAGCCAGAGCCTCAGCCAGACCGGCCATCTTGCCGTCGGTAATGGTGTACAGTGCGCAGCCGGCAGCAGCCCAGATCAGAGCGATGATGCCCTCGCTGACCATTGCACCGTAGAATACGAAGTGACCCTGCTTCTCACTCTTCATGCAGCGAGCCATCAAAGGCGACTGGGTGGAGTGGAAACCGGAGATAGCACCACAGGCAACGGTGATGAACATGAAGCTCCAGATGGGGGTGTTAGAGGGATGCATATTGCTGAAGTTTGCCCAGATCTCGGGGATGGTGTAGGCGGGGTTGGTGAAGATACCAAAGATAACGCCCACAGCCATGATGATCAGGCAGATGCCGAACAGGGGGTAGATCTTACCGATGATGGCATCAATGGAGATAAAGGTTGCGATGAAGTAGTACACCAGAATGATGATCAGCCAGAACAGAGTGGTGGTCATCAGACCGGACATACCGCCGTTCTTGCACAGGGTAACGATCAGACCTGCGGGGCCGACTGCGAACACGGTACCGACCATGATCAGCAGCACCACAGAGAACACACGCATGATGTTCTGCATCACAGGGCCCAGATAGCGGCCGGTGACCTCAGCGATGGAAGCGCCGTCGTTGCGCTCGCTCATCATGCCGGAGAAGTAGTCATGTACGCCGCCGGCAAAGATGGTGCCGAAGGTGATCCACAGGAACACCACGGGACCCCACAGAGCACCCTGCAGTGCACCAAAGATGGGGCCCAGACCTGCAATGTTCAGCAGCTGGACGAGGAACAGCTTCCACTGGGGCATCACAACGTAGTCAACGCCATCGTTGATGCGCACAGCAGGAGTTTCGCGGTCGTCCGGTCCGAACGTGTTGTCCACGATCTTACCATAGACAAAGTAGCCTACGATCAGAAGCGCCAGACACAGTAAGAAACTAATCATACCAGAAACCTCCTTTTTGATTTCAGCCGCCGACAGCTTATGCCATACTGCGGCTATGACCGATCTCTGGCTTCATGTTAACACCTTTTTCATAATTGTGTTAATATTTTTTAGGTATGGTTCCCATATCAAAAAGTATATAGCTGCTTATTTTATTTGTTTACGCAAACTTTTATTTTGTGGCGATAGTGCGTTTTAATTTATTCCGTTATTTCTCAAATATTTCCTCCCGGGAACGGTCAAGCCCGTCCCCGCCAAACTTTGCGCCGCCTTTTTGTGCACTTTGCTCAATCGTTTGCGATTTTCTCTCCAAAACGTGGAATTTGGGACGAAAAGAAGGGAAATCCGCCCTCTCAGGCGGGGCACCCCTTCCGTCTGCTCCCGTTGGTCGCAGCCACCTTCCCCAAGGGGACGGCTTTCAGCGTTGCCGCAAGCTTTCTCTTTGCTCTTGATACTTTAAGTACCAAGGGCAACGGCGTGCGCCCTCTCAGTCACCTTCGGTGACAGCTCTCCCAAAGGGAGAGCCAAGCCGTTAGCCTCGTTGCTAAAGTTTTAGGTGCAACGAGAAAGCTTCCGCTAGTGCTCTTGCCTCTCCCTTTGAGGAAAGACTTCCCCCGCTCCGGGGGAAGATGTCGCGCAGCGACAAAAGGGGGAGTGTGGATGCGAACGCAGTGAGCAGACGGAGAGGGCGAGGGCGCTCCCTGCCGCGCGACTGTTTCCGCAGGAAACAAGCGCGGCAGCTGCCGTTTGCCTTTACGACCCCTCCCGTGAAAATGCAAAGTCGGGCAGCCCGCAGGCTGCCCGACTTTGCTCTATTATAAATAATTTTTCCGCTGAATATGCGCAAAGCGCACGCGGCGCGCATTTCAGATCTTCTTCCACCCGCTGTCCTTGATGGTGGCATCCGCCTGCTTGTGCAGCAGCTGCACAAACAGTTGCTCCTCCGGCTGCAAAGGCTCCCGCTCCGGGTACACCAGCACGTCCCGCATCTGCTGCTTCTGCGCCGGGCAGCTGTGCAGCGCCAGATGGTACTGCTCCAGCGCGCGCTGCGGCATGGGGGACGACCACATATAGGCCGTGGGCAGATTCTGCAAAATGGAGAACTGGCTGCACCGCTCGTACACATGGATGCGGCGGTTGGGATTCACCTCCCAGCGGGAAGCGGTACTCTCGTCCCCGGGCAGATGGGTGTCGCCGTGCAGCACCTCGATGTAATCGTTCAGCTCGTCAAGGTTCTGCACCTGCCGCCGCGCCAGCGGGCTGTCCTGACTGGTGAGCAGCAGGTAGGAAAACTCCATGATAGGCTCCTGCCGCAGACCGTGGCGCTGGCAGTAGCGCAGGTAGTAGTCCTCGTCCTCGGCGGCGTAGCGCAGCAGCGCCATGTGGTAGCCCTGCCGCAGCACAAAGTCCAGGGCTTCAATGGCGCCGCTCTCCCGGATATGTGCCCGCAGCTGCTCGCTGCGGGCTGCCTGCTGCAAAAAATCCACCGCCGCGTAGGAGGCGTAGGTGGCATGGGTCAGCACTACCCGCAGCTCGGCGCAGCTGCGCTGCTGGTGCGCCTCCTGCTTCAGCTCGTCCACCTGCTGCAGCACCCGCTGCGCCTGCGCGATGAACCGCTTGCCCTGCTCGGTGGGGATCATGCCCGTGGAGGAGCGCTCGAAAATGCGCACCCCGTATTCCTCTTCCAGATTCTTCAGCGCCTTGCTGACATTGGGCTGCGCCGCGTACAGCTGCTTTGCCGCCGCCGACACCGACCCCCATTTCATGATGGCTACCAGATATCGCAGTTCCGTAATATTCATGAACCCCTCCGCATGGTTTGCAGTCGTAACCGTATTGTAGCAATTTCTCCGCGCTGCTGTCAAGCGGGAGTAAACTCCCCCCGGCAGCGTCCTCGCCCTCTCAGTCAAATCCTACGGATTTGACTGCTCTCCCAAAGGGAGAGCCCTTGGCATAGCGGCAAAGTTTTCGGCTAAAACACAAAGTTGCTTGCCCGGAAGGGGTAACCCCGCAGCGCGGATGTTTCCGTAGGAAACATCCGCTGCAAATGCCGTTCGCCTTTGTAGCCCCTCCCGTGAAAAGGCAATTCTGGAAAATCCGCAGATTTTCCAGAATTGCGAATTAAAAATAATTTTTCCGCTGAACATGGCCAAAGCGCACGCGGTGGCCATTTCAAATCGTCCCCCCTTGCACCAAAGCCCCCGGGTGCTATATAATAAGGAAAAACACAAAGGAGGGGCTGTACCATGCCGGAATACCGCGTGCTGCGCATTGACGAGCAGCTGTACGGCTGCGAGGAGCTGCCCGCCGGGCAGCCGGTGCTGTGTGATGTGACCCTGACCGATGCCGCCGGGGCTGCCCGCATTCTGCCCTACCCGGACAGGGAGCTGACATGTCTTGGCATCGACGAGGGAGACACCGTTTGTCTGCTGCCGGACGGCACCCTGCACAAGCTGTAAGGAGTATTTTTATGCACAATATCTATTTCACCCGCCACGGCGAGACGGTATGGAACGTGGAAAATAAGATCTGCGGCATGACCGACAGCCCGCTGACCCCCCGCGGGCAGGAGCAGGCGCGGCAGCTGGGCGCGCTTGTCCGGGACAGCGGCCTGCACATTGACGAGATCTTGTACTCTCCCCTTTCCCGCGCCGCCGACACCGCAAAAGCCATTGCCGCCGCAACCGGTCTGCCCGCCCGCTGCGAGCCCCGCCTGCGGGAGCAGTGCTTCGGCAAATACGAGGGCACGCCCCGGGACGGTGCGGAGTTCCGCATCTCCAAGACCCACTTTGCCGACCGCTATGTGGGCGGCGAAAGCATGATGCAGCTGGCACAGCGCATCTACAACCTGCTGGACGAATTGAAGGCGGACACCGGCAAGACCTATCTGCTGGTGGCGCACAACGGCATTGCCCGGGTGGTGCACTCCTATTTTTACGATATGACCAACGAGGAGTACGCCGCTGCGGGCATCAAAAACTGCCAGCTGGTGGAGTATACCTTTGAATAACAGGAAAGCCGCCGGGGCCCCGGCGGCTTTCCTGTTATTACGCGTCAAACATGACGGTAATGGAATTTCTGGTCTTTTGTCACGAACATATACACGCTCACCGCCAGCGCGGCAAGCTCGGCGGCGGTGACAGCCAGCCACACGCCATCAATGCCCCACAGGGCGGGCAGCAGGAGCAGCGCGGCAAGCTGGAACAGCAGCGTGCGCAGAAAAGAGATGAGGGCGCTGGTCACGCCGTCCCCCAGCGCGGTGAAGAAGGAGGAAGCATACACGTTGAAGCCCATGATGAGGAAGCTCAGCGCATACAGTCGGAAGGCGCGGCTGGTCAGCGCCAGCAGCTGGGCGTCGTAGCCCACAAAGATGCGTGCCACATAGGGAATGAGCACCATGGATACGGCGGTCATGGTCACAGCCACCACGGCGATGAGGCGCAGGCTCTTCTGGTAGAGGTTATGCACCTCGGCGTGGTTGCGCGCGCCGTAATGGAAGCTGACGATGGGTGCGCTGCCCACAGCATAGCCCACGAACACCGCCACAAACAGGAAGGCAGCGTACATGATGACGCCGTAAGCCGCCACGCCGTTTTCTCCGGCAAGCCGCAGCAGCTGGAAGTTATACAGGATATTGACCAGCGACATGGAAAGGTTTGTCATCAGCTCAGAAGAGCCGTTGATACAGGCATCCCACAGCACGCGGCCGTAAAACTGTGTTCTGCACAGGTGCAGGCGACTGGTATTGCCGTGGTCGATAAAGTAGAACACCGGCAGCACGCCGCCCACCAATTGGCTGATGAGGGTGGCAAGGGCAGCGCCCTCCACGCCCCAGTGCAGCATACCCACCATTACCACATCCAGCACCATGTTGGTGCAGCCTGCACCTACGGTGAACCAGAAGCCCAGAAGCGGCTTTTCGGCGGTGACGAAAAAGCTTTGGAACATATTCTGCAGCGCAAAGGGCGGCAGCGCCAGCATCAGGATGCGCCCGTAGCGCACGGCGTAGTCCAGCAGCTCGCCCTTTGCGCCCAGCAACTCGGCGACCGGGCGCAGGAGCAGGATGCCCAGCACGGCCAGCACACTGACCGAGATGAGCGCTGCCCACAGAAACATGGAAAAATAGCGGTCGGCTTTTTTGGGGTCGCCCTCGCCCAGCGTGATGCCTACGATGGCGCTGCCGCCGGTGCCCAGCATAAAGCCGACAGTGCCCAGCAGCTGCGGCAGCGGCATGATGAGGTTGACCGCCGCAAAGGCCGTTTTGCCCACAAAGTTGGAAACGCACAGGCCGTCCACGATGCCGTAGATGGAGGTGAACAGCATAGTGCCGATGCAGGGCAGCACGAACCGCAGCAGGCGGGAATAGGTAAAGTGGTCGGACAATTGGATGGCTTTCTTTGGCATAACTCCTCCTTTTTTGAACTCTGCACATACAAAAAGGCCGGATAAGAACCACCGCTCCGGTGCGTTCCCTCTTCTGCTGCGGCACTACGGCGCCCACAGCCTCCGGGAAGCACGAACAATGACATCTTATCCGGCCTTTCAATTACGTTGAAACAGCCCTCCGATGAGCGAAAAACAGTATAGCAAAGTTTATTTTTTATGTCAAGCCCTGCTTTGCATCATTCTGCCGCAAAGTGTAAAACGCGAAAAAAGAGAACACCCGCTGCGAATGCGGCGGGCGTTCTCTTTTTTGAGCAAGGGTGGGGTGACGATTCCCACATCTCCTAACAATGGGCGACGGCTGCCTGTTCCGTCCTCCGTTGCTCATTTTTATTATAGCATAAAGTGTGTGCTGTTCAAGTTTCTTCATGCTCCGCTGCAAGGCGGACAAAGGGCGCGATGGCGTTGGCGTCGCCGTGGCGGACGATGGAGTAGGTGATATCGCAGTAGGGCTGGATGGCGGTGCTCTTTTCCACGGTGGAGATGAGCAGCACCTGCAATTGCAGGCGGCGGAACAGTTCCATCATGGGGCGGATGCGGTCGCTGGTCATCTTGCTGAAGGCTTCGTCCAGCAGCACCAGACGGATGCTGTTTTCGCTCTTCTGGTAAATTTGCAGCAGGCTGGCGCAGATGGCCACATAGAAGGGTGCCTGATTCTCGCCGCCGGAGGAATCGCGGCTGACGCGGGACAGATACGCCTGCTGCCCGGTGACCTGATTGGTCACCTTGATATCGTAATCCAGATAGGTGCGGTAGTCCACATAGTCCGAAAGGGTGGCACCGGCGGCGGTGCGTCCCTCCTGCCGGGCGCGGGTGTTCTCGTCCACATCCGCCATGATCTTTTCCATCAGTTCGTCCACCTGACGCTCGTAGGCGGGGTCGGCAGTGGCGGCAAGGTTATCCAGAGAGTCGCCCTCGGTCATCTGCTGGTTGCCCTTGTCCACGATGACCTGATAGAACGCCGCCAGCTGCGGGTCGCGGCTGGGCTCCAGCTCAAAGCGGTAGACTTCCTCGCCGTAGGTCAGCTGCTCCATGACCTTGTTCAGCTCCCGGAACTGCCGCCGGGCGTTGAAGATATCGTCCTTCATGCGGAACAGGATATCCTTGCGGAAGCGGTCCTTGCAGTCCCGCTGCGCCTGCTCCAGGCGGGCGGCGTAGCGCTCCAAATCGATGCGCACAAGGCTCTCGTGCTGGGCGCGGTACTGCTCCAGCCCGGCAAGACCCAAGGGGTAATCGCAGACATAGCGCCGGTTGTATTCCCGCTGCGCCGGTTCAAGGGTGCTGTTCAGGTAGACAGTCAGGGCATCGTCCAGCTTGGCCTGTGCCTTTTCGGCGGCCTGCGCGGCGGCGCGGGGGGACTTATCCGGCCCGGTCAGCGCCTGCTGACGGCTGCGGGAGAGCGGCTCCACCAGCGGATGGGCAGCAAAAAAGCTTTCGGCAGCCTGTGCGCTCTTTTCGGCGGTGTCCACCGCCTTTTGCTGCTCCGCCTCACAGGAGGAGATCTGTTTTTCGCATACGCGCAAATCGCCGCCGGTCTGCTCCACGACGGTGCGAGCGGCTTCCCATGCGGCTTCGCGCACCTCTTCCTCTTTATACAGCTGCTGCAAAAGCGGATTCTCGCGGCACTCGGCCAGCTTTGCGGCCTGTGCGTCCACGGCCTCCCGGGCGGCGGTCAGGGCGGCGCGGGCGTCCCACAGAGCGGCAAGTTCTTCCAGCGTTGTGCCGCGCAAAAGGGTCTGGTACTGGCTGTAGGCGGCTTTCAGGTTCTGCTCTGCCTGTGCGGCGGCGCGTACCTCTTCGGCAAGGGCGTTCATCTCCCCTGCCAGTGCCCCGGCGCGGGCGCGGCGGGCTTCCAGACCGATATAGCGCTGCGGGGTGCGCAGACGCTCCAACCGGAAGGGGTGGTGGCGCAAAAGGTCCCGGGTGGCGCTGTCGGGATAGTTTTCCAGCGTGTCGGGGGTGTCGCAGCAGACGATGCGGCGCAGGATAGTGTCGGCGTACTGCGCGGCAAGCGGGTTTTCGCTGGTGACCTGTGCCGCCAGACTGTCGGCAGGAGCAGTGTCGGCGCGGCGGTTGGCCTTGCGCAGACCCGGGGTGTCCAGCAGACTGATGGGGCCGACTTTCTCTTTCAGCGCCACAAAAGCGCTCTTTGCGGCGGCGTAGTGGGCGGGCGGCACAAGGATATCGAACCGGCGGTCGCCCAGACAGGCTTCCACGCAGTCCTGCCAGCTCTCGTCCTCCACGTTCAGCAGCTCGCAGAAGATGCGGGCGTCCGGCTCCATGCCCCGGCTTTTCAGCTCGGCATTCACGGCGTCTCGCACCCGGGTGGCGGCGTCCCCGTGGGGGTACACCCACTTGCCGCCGGATACGGCATCCAGCTCGGCGCGTTTCTCGGTCTGCTGCCGCTGCAGGGCGGCGGTGTGCTGCCGGGCGGCAAAATAGGCTTCTTCCAGCGGCTTTTCCTGTGCGGTCAGCCAGTCGGTCAGGGCGGGCAGGGTTTCCGGGGTCAGGTCTGCCATCTTCTGTCCGGCGGCAAAGCCGCTGCGGCGCAGCACAGCCAACAGGTTGCCGGTCTTTTCGGCGGCTTTTTCGGCGGTATCGGCGCGGCGGGCGGCGGCATCCAGTGCGGTCTGCCGGTGTGCCAGCTCCTCGCTGAGGGCGTCCAGTGCGCGGCCCTCGCCGCTGGCACCGGCGGCGCTGTGGGCGGTCAGGTAGGCGCGGCGGGCTTCCGCTTCGGCGGTCTTGGCTTCGGCGTAGCGGGTGCGCAGCGTTTCCTGCTGGCGGCGTCCGGCGTCCACCCGCTCCTGCCAGACAGCCTTTTCCCCGGCATCGGCAGCAGCTCGCGCCAGCAGGGCGGCGCCCCGGTTCACAAGAGCTTCGGTCTGTTTTTCGGTGGCTTCGCGGCCATAGCGGACGATCTCGTCCAGCGCATCGGCGCGGGTCTGGGCTTCCGCCAGAACAGCGTGGAGGTTTTCCAGCTCCAAGCGGTCACCCTGCAAGGCTTCCAGGTCCAGTTCCGGCTGGGGCAGGATATACTGGTACAGAAACTCCCGGAAATTCGGGATCTCGTCCATGCTGGTGCCCATCTGGAACACCTCGTTGAACTTTTTACCCAGCGGGCTGGCTGCGCGCCCGATGCCCAGTGCGCGGCAGATGCGGTCCCGCGCTTCGCTGGGGCTGCGGGTGTAGGAAAGCCGCCCTTCGGCGGGCTTGAAGTCCTCCTTGGCGCTGGGCGCACCGGTGCGCGGGTCGATAAAGGGCAGCTGCTCCAGCGTGATGCCGTCCTCCGAGATGTACCACGTCTGGTCGCCGGGGTGCAGCTCCTGCATTGGGCCTTCGGACTCCACCCGCACCGCAATGACAAAGCTGGTGTGCTTTACGCTGTCCCAGAACTCTGCCCCGATATACGCCACGGTATGCCCCGGGCGGCGGTAGGCGTTTTCGCCGCGCTGCTTGGCGTGGACAGAGCCTTGCAGGGTGCGTCCGCTCTTTTTATTGCCCAGCGCATTGAAGTTGCGGTTGGTGGTCAGGCAGTAGCGGATGGCATCCAGAATGGTGGTCTTGCCCACGGCGTTCACGCCGATCATATAGGTCAGGCGGGCGCAGTCGAAGGTGGTATTTTCAAAGTTGTGCCAGTTGATGAGCTTTAAGCGCTTGAGTTCGATCATGCTTCACCCTCCCCTGCTTCCATCTCTGCGCCCTCCGGGCGCTCGTACAGGCCAAGCTCGGTGCGGGTGCGGGCGCTCTCGGCGGCGGCATCCGCAAGGTCGGCGTCCGGCAGCGCCAGCAGCACCGTGGGGAACACCTCGATGCGGCTGTCCAGCCCGGACAGCCGTCCCACCGGACGCGCCAGATTGTACCGGCGCAGGGTGCGCATGAGCTTTTCCAGCGTTTGCTGGTCCAGCTTGCGGGGCAGGTTCATCTTTTGCAGCTCTGCCTGCACCTCTTCCACCGTGACCAGCACCTCGTCTGCGCTGGCGGCAAGGCTTTCCCGCTTTTGCAGGTACAAAAGCCGCAGCACCAGCAGCAAAATGCTTTCGTACTTGAGCAACCGTGCCTGACTGCCCTCGTGCTCGTTGACCAGCGCCGCCGCCTGCATGGGTGCGGGGTACAAAAGCACCGCGTAGCCCAAGGGTTTGAACACCGCGCGCACCTCGTTGAGGTGATCCTGAATATACAGATATTTTGCCCGCTGTTCCTCTACGCAGCCCAGCACAAAGCAGTGGTTGAGCAGATAGTTTGCGGTCTCTTCCAGCAGATCAATGGTTGCCATCCGTGTTTACCTCCTTGCGGCGGGTCAGGACAAAATCCTGAAACCGGAAGCCGCCGCGCTCCACCCAGTTTCCGGTCATGGTGATATCATACTCCCGGTGCGGCGACTGGGAATAGGTGTGCAGGCCGATGATGCCTGTAAAATCGTTCGGGTATTCCTCCACAAGGGTGGAGGCGTTCACCTGCCCGCGGGCTGCCAGTGCCTGCCGCGCCAGCAGCGCCACGTTTTCCTCGGTGACGGCAAGACGGGCGTAGTCCAGCAGAAGCTGCTGCTCCTGCCGCAGCCGGTCGGGGTCAAGGGGTTCGGTGCGCACCGGGGCAAGAGGTGCTTCGGTGCGGGGCGCGGCGGGGGGATACAGCGGCTTTGCGCCGAACACTGCCGCCGGGTACAGGTGCAGCCGCGCTGCCACCGGGCCATCGTCTGACTCAAACAGCTGCTCCGGGCTGCGGATCTCCTCCGCATAGCGGCGCAGCAGGGCGGTGACGCTGCCCTGCGCCGAGCGGTCGCTCAGCAGCAAAAACTGTGCCCGCTGCACCGCACGCTTGCGGTAGCGGATGTGGCTGGCGTCGATCTCCTTCATCAGGGTGCTCATCTCTTCCAGCGCGTCCCGCTGCTGCTGGATGAGGGCACGCACCCGGGGTGCAGCCTCGCCGGGGGCGCAGCGCTCCACCCGGGCGTAATCCAGCGCCAGCCGGGGCAGCTGGTTCTGCTCGCAGTCGTCCAGTTCTTCTTCCAGATAGGCGCGGTAATTGAACAGGTTATCGCTGGTTTTAAAGCGATGGTACGCCGCCGCCACCACCTTTTCCTCGTACTGATCGAACAGTTCCAGCACCTCCTGCGGGGTGCGGTTATGGGTCAGGCGGTCGATATAATGCCCGATGGAAGCGTTGAGGGCGCGCAGGGACTTGTTCAAAGTTTCAAGGTCTGCCGCCACCTCCCGCAGCACGTTCTCGTAGGGGCTTTTTTCCTGCCCGATGCTGCCCAGCAGCTGCCACGCCTTATACAGTTTGCCGGTGTAGGTGACCACCCGGGGGTTCAGTATTTCTTCCAGCGCATCCAGCAGCGGGGTGACCTCCGGCATAAAGGCAAAGGTGGGCTCGCTCTCATAACTGCCGGGCTGCTCCTCCAGCCAGCCGGTGCGGCGCAGACGCAGCAGAAAGCCCACCGCCAGCGTGTGGGGGTCGCGGGTGGGCTGCTCGTCCTCATCGCCCGCGCCGTCGGCGTCCAGCGCCAGCGGCTTTGCCAGCGCGGCAAAATAATCCTCGGCGCGGGAGACGGCCTCGGCGCGGGAAATGCTGTAATCTGCCGTATGGCGGCACTCTTCCCAGAGCAGCAGCAAAAGCTCTGCATAAAACGCCCGGTTGGGCCCCGCCAGCGGGCGGAACAGCCGTGGGCTGACCAGTTCAAACAGCTGCATGGAAACGTCCTTTCTGTCTTGGTTCGATACCCTTTTATTGTACCACAGTGGGCGGGGTTTGTCACAAAAAGGCGCAAAAAAGCCCCGGAGGGCGGCCGGGGTGCAGCCGTTCTCCGGGGAACATTCTTACAATTCAGGTATTGGGTTCATTGGTCGCATCAAGAGTGAGCACATAGCAGTAGGTGCCGTCCTTCAGCTTTTTGGCAGAGACGCCGACACCCTTGATCTTGAATTTTTTCGCCTGGCTAATGTAATCTGCGTTCAGCCCCTCAAGGCTGCCGGAAAGGATAGCATTGACCTGCTCCGCTTTCAGGGTCGTCACCGAATAACGGTAGCCGTTCCCTGTCGGGGTGCGCTCTCCGCCGAAGGGAACGAGCGTGACAATAGAATGGTAGTAGTTATTTTTTATTTTTTCCTCTTTATTGCGGAAACGCAGCATCGGCGTATCAATTTCACCCTCGTCCTTGCCGATCGGCAGCACGCCGTCCTCGCCGATCCTATCCAGCGTTGCCTTGTTGAAGGCAGCGGCTTCCTCGGTCAGCTGAACTTCCTCTGCCTTTACTCCAAGAGCCTTGGCGTAGGCTTCAGTAGCCTTCTGTGCCAGCTGATCGGAAAGATCCACATTCGTCTGACCATCGCAGCCCGTCAGCATTGCAAGTGCCAGAACGCCCGCCAGAAGCAGCGTCACAAGACGTTTGATTTTTTTCATAATACATCCTCCAAACAAAATATCTTACAGAACCTTTCCGAAATCTAAAGAACCGGAGCGCTTATGTTTATTTTACAACGCCCGCCTTGCCGCGTCAATGTACAGACCACCTATATTTTTCAGCTATTTTTTGAACGGAGCGCAAAAAGCCCCGGGGAGCGGGGTGCTCTCCGGGGCGGGATGATTCAATTACTGTGCAGCTTTAATTCCAAAGCCGATGGCAACATAGGTCTTGTCACCGATGGTCTTTGCGCCGACGCCCAGCGCGGTAAGCTCGACTTCCTTATTTTGAGAAGCTGCTGCGGCCTTAACAACATCCCAAGTGGCTTTCAGAACGTCAAGGTTCATTTTATCCGGCGTAATAGTCTCTGCCTTGTCCGCTTCATAGTAGAACTTCACATACTTTTCGTTGGTGGACTGCGCCGTGTCGAAGCAGACCATAACCTCATTCACGGTATTTGCACTCAGCTTTTCTGCTTTCCAAAGTGTATCCTTATTCAGAGTCTCTGTACCGCTTACCTCCTGGAGGTAATCGACAGCCAGCTTCTTGATGGCGTCATCGTTATCGAAATTCACACCAAAAGTCTCATTCAGTTTTGCCATATAGGCCTGCTCAACCTTCTTCTCAAACTCCGAGCTGCCGGGGGTGCTGGGCGTACCGCCGCAAGCAGTGAGCATTGCCAGTGCCATGATACCGGCCAGAAGAACGGCCACAAGACGTTTCATCTTTTTCATGTTAGATTCCTCCAAATAAAAAAATTTACATAAGCGATCCATGCCCCAAAAGCCCGGATAGCTTATGTTTATTTTACAGCATCTCCCTCCCCCGGTCAATGTACAGACTGCCTAGATTTTCCAGTTGTTTTTGAGCAGATACGCCAGCCTGTTGGATACAAAAAAGCCCCGGAGGGCGGGGTGCTCTCCGGGGAAAGAAATGTGTAATTATTCTTTACTTATTTGCCCTTGTGGGCGGGGTTCTCGATCTGGAATGCAATCGCCAGATAGGTCTTATTGCCGTCAGCCTGGACAACCACACAAACATGAGACCAAGCACCATTAGCCTTCACATTCACGTCAGCACCGGGAACCTTTTGTCCCACTTCCTTGGCGATAAAGTCCAGCAGGCTGAGCATGATTTTACCATACTCGTATTTCGTTGTTGCAGTGACAGTCAGGTATTGATCTTCCTGACCATCCACATGGACATTTGCCATGAATGTTGCGCCCAAAATGCTGAACTTTGCGTCAGCGATATCCTGATTCAGGATATCCATCGTCTTTTTGCGGAGCGTGTTATCATTCTCGCTTGCGGTCATTACACCCTGCGTCTTGAGAGAGTCGATCATCTTGTTCTCTTTTGCTTTTGTTTCAGCATTGCTGCCGCCGGAACAGGCGGTGAGCATCACCATAGCCATCACACCTGCCAGCAGCAGGGCTACGAATTTTTTCAGGTTCTTCATAAGGGTATCCCTCCAATCAGCTTGTTTGTGGATATGTTTCTTTTTTCCCGAAAGGCTTTCGCAACCATCGTTGCCTTTCTGCCCTGATTATATCCGACAGGTGACGGTTTTGTCAATCGGGAATATCGCTAAACTTCCCGAAACAGTTTCGTTAAAAAGGATGAAAACAAGCGGGATTTGTTGCAGTTTTGGTATATTCTGGAATCAATTCTGTCGACAGTCTACGGAATCTCCGTTTCCCTGCCCCGGCGGCGCGGTTTTGCCGGGTGCGGGGTTACTTAAATTTGGATATATGTTGTGTTGATGGCGTTAACTCCCTCAGTCGCGGCTTGCGCCGCGCCAGCTCCCTCTGGGAGGGAGCCTCTGGCGCGCCCGGAAGCTTTGCACTTTAGCCGGAAACTTTGCCGCCATGCCAAAGGCCCCATCTCCGAGGGGGCTGGCATCGAGCGCAGCGAGATGACTGGGGGAGTTCTTTTCCCCTTTATTTTGCCTTTTTACACATTTTCACCACGTTTTAGTGGTAAAATCATGTCCAGATTGAAATGAACTTGGAGGAAGTACCCATGCAACACTGTCCCGCCCGCGCGGCACAGCGGCTGGCGGCGGCAGTTCTGGCGCTGGTCTTGCTGCTGTGCGCCTTTTTGCCCCGTGCCCACGCCGCTGCGCTGAAAGAGAAAAACGGCATCCGGCTGCTCAGCTTCGACACCAGCCACATCCTTTCCATCGGCAACCAGACCTCCGGCAAGTGCAGCCTGTACGCGCTGCGCTACGCCCGCACCATTCTGGACGGCAAGGTGTGCTCCGGCAGCGGGATGTGGTCGAACGGGGCGGTGTGGTCCGCAGCGGGCTACACCGGGTACTCCGGCACCCGCGCCGAGTGCCTGAAAAAGCTGTACAGCGAGCTTTCCGCCGGGCGTCCGGTGATCGTGCACCTGAAAAACACCACGGTGAGCGGGGTCAAAAGGCACACGAACCGCACCTCTACTTATGAGTATCACCTGACTTCCTCCGGCTGGAGCGAGGTGAACTACCCCCACATTGCCACCAGCAGCACCTACGGGCACTGGGTATGCGTGGCGGGCATCTCCCCCACCGCCGACCCGGAAAACCTGACCGAGAGCGATTTCTACGCCCTCGACCCCGCCCGGGTAACGGCAAATGGACGGCTTGCCGTCACCCGCCTGCTGGATAATACCCTGTGGGTGGAAAACTCCCCCCTCAAGGTGCTGGGGTAAAAGTATAATATGATAGAAACAGAGCGCCTGACACTGCGGTGTCAGGCGCTCTGTTTCTATTCAGTTCCTTAATACCCCTTTACCGAGAAGCCGCGCTCCCACGGGTCGGGCGGGATATTCTTGCTGCGGATGCCGGTGATCTGGATATAGTCGCTTTTCTGGATCATGGCGAACAGGGAGATGAATTTATCCGGGTCGCCCTGCACTTCCAGCGTCACGCTGCCATCGTCCTCGTTCTGCACCCAGCCGGTCAGGTCAAGGGTCTGCGCGGCGTACCGCGCCCGGTAGCGGAAGCCTACCCCCTGCACCTGTCCGGTGATGATGTAGCGCCGCCGCTCCGTGCCTTGTGGCAGTGCGGGCGGGGTGCGATCTTTTTTGGAAAGAAAATCAAACACGGCAGTGTCCCTTTACAGCTCCTGATAAGCGGTCATCAGGGCGGGGATGAACTGCTTTTTGCGGCTCACCACGCCCGGCAGCGTCCAGCTGCCATCAGCACCGGGCTGGATCTCGAAGCCATCCGTCAGCACCCCGGCGGCGTAGCGTCCATCGCATATAACCACGCTCTCTTCCTTGGGCACATCGGTCAGCAGCATGTAGATGTCCTCCACGTTCTGCTTGTTGCGTGCCTCTTCCAGATAGGGCTTCAGCAGCGCTTCGGCGGCGGTCAGGTTCTTGCGGGTCATGTAGCTGCCCTGCGCCACGCCAAAGCGGATATCACCGCACATGAACACCTTGAAGTCCTGCAAGAACACTTCCTCGGCGGTCTTGCCGTCCAGCTTTTCGCCGGCTTCAAACATTTCGTTGGCAAACTCGTTGATGTCTACCCCCGCGATCTTTGCCAGACGGGTGGCGGCGTTTACGTCGATGGGGGTGCAGGTGGGGCTGCGGAACACCAGCGTATCCGAAAGGATGGCAGCCAGCAGCAGACCGGCGGTCTTTTGCGGGATGGTCACGCCGTTTTCATCGTACATCTGGGTGACGATGGTGGCGGTGCAGCCCACCGGCTGGTTGCGGAAGTACACCGGGCCGCTGGTCTCCAGACTGCCGATGCGGTGGTGGTCGATGATCTCCAGAATCTCGGCCTGGTCGAAGCCCTCCACCGCCTGTGTGGCTTCGTTGTGATCCACCAGAATGATGCGGCGCTTGCGCAGGTTGATGATGTTGCGGCGGCTGATCATACCGCAGTACTTACCGTCTGCATCCAGAATGGGGAAATACCGGTGGCGCACCTTTGCCATCACGCGGGTGACGTCTGCCACCGGGGTGACGAGGGTGAATTTCATGATATCGTCCCGGGTCATGTAATAGGAGATGGGCGCACACTGGCTGATGAGCTTTGCCGCCGCGTAGGTATCGCAGGGGGCGCTCATAATGGCTACGCCGGTCTCGGCGGCAATGTGCTGGATGGTGCGGCCTACCTTTGCGCCGTTGCAGATGATGATGAGGGAAGCTTCCTTCTCGATGGCGCAGAGCTGGCTTTCGTAGCGGTTGGTCAGGATGACGATATCACCCTTTTCCATGCTGCTTTCCAGCATTTCCGGGGTGGCTGTGCCGATGCGGATGTGGCCGGTGGTGCACTCTGCGTCCTCACTGCCCACCACCATAGTAGCGCCCAGCGTTTCCAGAATATTGCGGTAGCTGGTGCGGCTCTTGGCAAGGATGCTGGTGTCGAACAGGTCCATGTTGGCGGTGGCGATATCCTTCACCGTGATGACGCCCTGCAGTTCGTTGTCCTCGCTGGTCACAGGAAGGGTGTCGATCTTCTGGTCGCGCATGATCTCCCACGCCTTGCGCAGACTGGTGGAGCCGGAGATTCCGGGCACCTGCCGGTAATCCACGTCCCGGATCTTAGGGTTGACGTCGGTGCACATCCGGGGCGGCGTGACCCCGAACTTTTTCAGCACAAATTCCGTTTCCTGATTCATCTTGCCCGCACGCCGGGCTTCGCAGACCAGATCACTGGTCTTATTTTTCAGCTCTGCATAGGCAATGGCAGAGCAGATAGAGTCGGTGTCCGGGTTGCGATGCCCGATGACCACGACCTTATGCGCAGTTTGCTGCATACTGTACCCCCTTATGGGTCCTCAACTTCTTATCATATATCATATCATTTACCAAGGCAGCGCCCCTCTCCTGCACAGCGGGGCGGGCTGCAACCTTATTTTAACACAACTGCGCCCATGGGTAAAGGGCACGAAACACGGCGGGCTGTTGCTTTTTGACACTTTCTTGTATACAACCTCTTGCATTTCGACAGCTTCCGCTGTATGATAGAAGCATTCGAGCTTTTTTGTCATTTGCAACGGAGGACAGCATGAAATCGTCCAAATTCACATCCACTCCCCTGTTTCCACGGCAGGCGCTGGTGGCGCTGCTGCTGCCGCTGATCGCGGAGCAGGCGCTCAGCGTGACCATTGGTCTGGCCGATACCCTGATGGTGTCCTCGGTGGGCGAAGCCGCCGTATCCGGCGTGAGCCTTGTGGACAGCTTCAACACCCTGATGATCCAGATCATGAGCGCACTGGCCACCGGCGGCGCGGTGGTCACCAGCCAGTACATCGGCCATCAGGAGCCGAAAAACGCCAAGGCGGCGGCTGCGCAGATTTTATTCGTGCTGTCCAGTTTCAGTGTGCTGGTGGCGGCGGTGGTCATCGGCGGGCGGCACGCCATCCTGCGGGGCATCTTCGGCTCCATTGATGCGGACGTGATGCACTACGCCGAGACCTACTTTCTGCTTTCGGCGCTGAGCTACCCCTTCATCGGCCTGTACAACGCCGGTGCAGCGCTGTTCCGGGCGCAGGGCAACAGCAAGATCAGTATGCTGTCCAGTCTGGTGATGAACGTGGTGAACATCGGCGGCAACGCGGTGCTGATCTACGGCTTCGGCATGGGGGTCATGGGTGCGGCGCTGGCAAGCCTTGTGTCCCGCGCCATTGCCTGCGCAGTAGTGCTGTATCTGCTGCAAAAGCCGGACTGCGCCCTGCGGGTGGACAGCCTGCGGGCGATGGCGCCGAACGGCGGGCTGATCCGGCGCATCCTGCGGGTGGGCATCCCCGCCGGCATCGAGAACGGCATGTTCCAGATCGGCAAGCTGTCGGTCTCCAGCCTGACCTCCACCCTTGGCACGGCGGCCATTGCCGCCAACGCGGTGGCCAATACCACCACCACCTTCCTAAACATCCCCGCCAACGCCGTGGGCATGGCTGCCCTGACTGTGGTAGGCCAGTGTCTGGGTGCGGGCGAAAAGGAGCAGGCTGTGTACTACTCCCGCCGCCTGATGCTGACCGCCTACTGCGGCGCGTGGGTGATGAACCTGTCGGCCTTCTTCTTTGCCAACCGGTTCGCGGTGTCCCTGTTCAACCTCTCGCCGGAGGCACAGGCCATGGCGCTGAACATCATGGTGTGGTTCAATATCGTTTCCCTGTTCGTGTGGCCGTCCAGCTTTACCCTGCCCAACATCCTGCGCGCCGCCGGTGACGCCCGGTTTACCATGACCGTGAGCATCGTGTCCATGTGGGCGTTCCGGGTGGGCTTCTGCTATCTGGCCGTGCTGTGCTTCGGCGGCGGGCTGCTGAGCATCTGGATGGGCATGTATCTGGACTGGGTGTTCCGCTCGCTGTGCTTCTATCTGCGTTTCCGCCGGGGCAGCTGGCTGGAGCAGAGTGTGATCTGAATTTTTGGTATCCCCCCCTTTCCCGGTCTGTAAAGACCGGCGAAAACGGGGTGGATTTTTTCTTTTTGCAGGAAAGCGCCGCTTTGATTCGTATTATCAGCAGAAGAGCGATGGTATTTTTTACAGGTTCCACAAATTATTTTTTCAGCGCTTGACAAAGTTTTCACCTTTCGTTCTTGCAATCTTCATCGTTCGGGCGTATAATTTCTCAATGCTATCGAGTTCTGCTCTTCTGCAAAAGGAGGCTATTCTATGAAACGCAGCTGGCTTGCGCGCCACCCGGTCGGGTTTATGGCGCTGTATTCTATATTTTATCTTTCTGTTTTTCACTATCTGGAGGCAAACGTCCCCCTGCGCAGCATTCTGGTGCACTGCCGTCTGGACGATCTGATCCCCTTCTGCAAATATGCGGTGATCCCCTATTTTGCATGGTTCGTATGGATCCCCTTCACCCTGTTCTATCTGCTGTGGAAGGCCCCGCGGGAGGACTTCTGGCGGCTGTGCCTGCCGCTGTTCTCCGGCATGACCATTGCACTGGCGTGCTACGCAGTGCTGCCCACGGCGCTGGACCTGCGCCCCTACTGGGTGCCGGGCAGCGACGTCTTTGCCCGGGTGGTGCGCTTTTTGTACCGCACCGACACCGCCACCAACGTGTGCCCGTCCATCCATGTGTTCAACTCGGTGACGCTGCTGCTGGCGTACTATCGCAGCCGCATCTTTGATGCGCCCCGCCGCCGTTGGATGCGTCCCGCAGCCGCTGTGCTGTGCGTTTCCATCGTCTGCTCCACCGTGCTGCTCAAGCAGCACAGCTGCATTGACGTAGCCTTGGGTGCGCTGCTGGCACTGGCGTTGGACAGTGCCTTTACCGCTCTCGAGCGCAGCCAGCTGCCGCAGGTGCGGAGAGCCTAAGGAAGAAAGAAAAAGCGACTCCTGTCAGCGCCTTTGGCGCTGGCAGGGGTCGTTTTTTCATTTCCTTTTTTAAAACAGCCCCTCGGGCAGGCAGATATCCTGCTTGGGGACTTTTGTCCACGCAAAGTCCGGCACAAGGCTTTCCGGGGTGCGGGGGGCAGGCTCCGGCTGCAAGCCGTAGGCATAGGCAAGCTTACCGATGATCTCCGGGGCGGTGTATTTTGCCCGCAGGTTTTCAAGGCTCTGGTCGCCGTCCCGCTTGGACAGCCGCCGCCCGTCCGCTGCCAGCAGCAGCGGGCAGTGGGCAAAGCGGGGCGGCTGCAAGCCCAGCAGCCGGTACAGGTACAGCTGCCGCGCCGTGGAGGAAAGCAGGTCTGCCCCGCGCACCACCTCGGTAACGCCCATGCGGGCATCATCCACCACCACCGCCAGCTGATAGGCAAACACGCCGTCTGCCCGGCGCAGATAGAAGTCGCCGCAATCCCGCAGCAGGTTCTCGGTGTGGGTGCCCATGCAGCCGTCCGTAAAGGTGATGGCCTCGTCCGGCACTATCAGGCGGTAGGCAGGGGCTTTCTTTTTGCGCTTTTCCGCGATCTCCTCCGGCGTCAGTCCCCGGCAGGTGCCCGGGTAGATGACGTTGCCATCCGAGGTATGGGGTGCGCTGGCGGCGTGCAGCTGGGAGCGGGAGCAAAAACAGGGGTACACCAGCCCCCTCTGCTCCAGCTTGCGGTAGCTTTCGGTATAGATGTCCCCGCATTCGCTCTGGTAATAGGGCGCGTGTGCGCCGCCGGTGCTGCCGCCCTCGTCCCATGTAAGCCCCAGCCATGCAAGGTCCTGCTCCAGCAGGTCGGCGTAGACGCGAGGGCAGCGCTCGGCGTCCAGATCCTCGATGCGCAGCACGATGCGTCCGCCCTGACTTTTTGCGCTGAGCCATGCCAGCAGGCTGCACGCCAGATTGCCCAGATGCAGCCGTCCGCTGGGGCTGGGCGCAAAGCGCCCGGTGATCGGGCGGTTTTGGGATACAGGGACTTGGTTTTGCATGGGTGTGCTTCCTTTCGCTTTTACTGGTTTTTTCTCATTATAAGCCCTTGCTGTGCAAAGGTCAATGCGCACAAAAAAGCCGCCGCAGGCGGCAATGCCTGCGGCGGCTGTAAGGTCGGCTGCTCAGTGCAGCTCCGGCCAGTAGCCCTTGTTGGCTTCGATCATATCGTCCAGAATGGCCTTGGCAACGCTCATGCTGGGCACAGTCTTGTTCAGAGTAAAGGCCTGCAGCACCTTCTCGTAGCTGCCTTCCACGCAGCCCTCTACCAGCAGCTTTTCGCTGTTGAGCTGCTGCATCATCAAGCCCTGCTGGAACAGCGGGATGTTGTCCCGGGCAATGACCTCCGGGCCGTTTTTGCCGATGTAGGCGGGCAGCTCCACCATTGCGTCATAGGGCATATTGGGGATAGCGCCGCGGTTCTCGGTGATGATGAGGAAGCGTGCCTTGGTGTCGTTCTTCAGCGCAGCGGAAAGATCTGCGATCCAGTCGCCGTGGCTGCCGGCATAGAAGGTGTTGGCGTCCACCTTGCCGGTCTTGAGGTAGTGGTCGATGCCATCGAACAGGTTCTTTTCGCGGGTCTCCTCCACCTCGTTGGCGCGGGTGTGGTTCGGGTCCGAGTGCTCCACGAACTCCTTGGCCTGCAGATAGTAGTTCAGGTAGGTGTTGGGCAGGTACTCCGGGAAGTTTTCCATGATCTCGTACTCGCCCTTCCACACATAGTACCAGCTGCCCTTGGTGTGGCGGTTCTGGCTGCTGGAGGAGGTCAGGGCGCCCATGCCCTTGAGGTAGCTTTCCGGCAGAAGGATCTTGTTCTCCTTGATGTAGGCGCGCAGCTTGGGCATCAGATCCTCGCCGTGGTACTGGATGGAGGTGAACCAGCCGAAGTGGTTCAGGCCGAAGTAATCGTAAACGATCTCCTTCTTGTTCTGGATGCCCATGGCAGCTGCCACCACGTCAATGATGGCGATGGGCATATCGCAGATGTTGATGATCCGTGCCTTCGGGCGCAGCTTGCGGCAGGCTTCGGATACGATGGCGGCGGGGTTGGAGTAGTTCAGGATCCAGTAGTCCTTCTTGGCATACTTTTCCACGTCGTCGATCAGCTTGATCATGGGGAAGATGGTGCGCATTCCGTAGGCCATGCCGCCGCAGCCGCAGGTCTCCTGTCCCACGCAGCCGTGGCGCAGAGGGATCTTTTCGTCCTGCTCACGCATGGCGTAGCCGCCCACGCGCATCTGGGCAAACACAAAAGAGGCATCCGTGTAAGCCTGCTGCACATCGGTGGTGACCACCAGCTTGATGTCGGTATTCAGCTCCTTGTGCAGGACCCAGTCCACCACAACGGCAACCTTATCCTGCCGCTCCTTGTTGATATCGAACAGACGGATCTCGTCCACTTCCAGTTCTTCCCGGCGCAGGGCGATGGATTTGACGATACCGGCGGTAAAGGTGCTACCGCCGCCAGCAATGGTAATGACCATAGTATAAACGCTCCTTTTTTGTATTTTTCAGGTTAGCCCGGCGCAATCCGCCGGGACACGGAAAAGCGGTTTACTGGTTTTCCAGCTGTGCTTCCACAGCACGCTTGATATCGGCTACCTGCAGACCGTAAACGATCTGGATATCGGTACCCTTTTTCACGATGCCGCTGTTCGGCAGTTTGTTGATGGCAGCTTCGTCCAGCTTTGCGGGATCCTTGATGTTTACCCGCAGACGGGTGAAGCAGTTGTCCACCGACAGGATGTTCTCCTTGCCGCCCAGACCATCGATGACGCACTGCACCTCGGCGGAGTCCTTCACGCTTGCCTTCTTGGCGGGTGCATCGCTCTTGGCGGTCTCGGTGCTCACCTCTTCCCGGCCGGGGGTGTGCAGGTTGAAGGCCTTGATCAGCAGGGTGAACACCACAAAGTACACTGCGATCTGGCACAGCGCCAGCAGGTACAGGGTGGGATAGTTGGTCTTATCTGCACCGGCAGAAAGGTTCATCAGCACCGAGCCGAGGAGGTTGGTGGTAAAGCCGGTGACATGGAAGATGTGCAGCAGCACGATGAACAGGCCGGAGATGCAGGCGTGTGCCACCCACAGGATGGGCGCAGAGAAGCAGAACATGAAGTCCAGCGGCTCGGTGATGGAAGCCAGAGAGGCGGTAAAGGCCAGCGGCACCAGAACGGCAGCGGTCTTTTTACGGTTCTCCTTGCGGGCGCAGAAGATGAAGGCCGCCACGATGCCAAAGTAGCCGAAGGTCTTGGTGAAGCCGGTGTACATCCACACGATGCCGTCCGAGAAGGGCAGACCCATGCTGTACTCCATCATCATGACGATGTAGGAGCCGGTGTAGGTGGCATCGCCCACGGTCAGGCTGTTGCCCAGTGCAGAGAACTGGAAGGGGGTGTAGATGAGGTGGTGCAGGCCGGTGGGGATGAGGAAGCGCTCCAGGAAGCCGTACAGGAACAGGCCGAAGTTGCCGGAGGTGGCGATCAGATCGGTCAGTGCGCTGATGACGTTCTGCACCGGCGGCCAGAAGAAGCAGGAGCCAAAGCCGAACAGGATGGAAAAGACCACCATGCAGGTAAAGGACCAGCGGTTGCCGGAGTAGATCTGGGTGATGATGCCCTTGAACTGCTTTTCACAGGTGCGGTTGTACACCCAGCCGCAGACAAGACCCAGCAGGATGCCGCCGAACACGCCCATGTCCACCGTCTGGATGCCGAACACGGTGGACTGACCGGTGCCGTACAGACCCACCATCGGGTCAGCCTCGGCCAGCATGCCCAGCTGGGTCAGGGTGACGTTGCCGGCGGTCAGGTACATAAAATAGCTCATCAGGCCGATGATGGCAGCCTGCTGCTTGTTCTTTTTGGCCAGCGCCGCTGCGATGCCCACGCAGAACATCAGGCTGAGGTTGTTGATGATGACCATGATGCAGTTGTAGATCAGCTGTCCCAGCAGCTTGATGGGGGTCCACTGCAGAGCGGGGATCATCGCACTAAGGCTTGTGCTGGTAAGCAATGCGCCCAGCACAAGGATCAGGCCTGCTGCCGAGATATACGACAGCGGTGAGAGCATGGCTTTGGAGAACTTTTCCAAGCCATTCATGACTTTTTCTTTCATCGTGTAATACTCCTCACTTTTTGACTTGACGGTTTTGGGGGATGATTTCTATTCCGCAGGGCTTCCGGACGCCCTGTTGAAACATTTTATCGGATTATCGGACGATCTTGGTCAGGTGGATGAGCAGATAGACCTGCTCCTGATGATCCAGCTCGTAATCAAATTCCTGCCGCAGATAGGCATTGATGCGCTGCAAGCACACCTCGTTGCGGCTGTCGCGCTGCAAAAGCACCGTATACATGGATTCCAGCCCGGCGTCCTGCCAAGGAGTGTGCCGCAGAATGCGCGCCGCCAGAAACTTGAGGTGTACGGTCAGGCGGGTGGTCTCAAGGCTTTCTTCCTCAAAGGTGCAGTGATAGGTAT
This sequence comes from Faecalibacterium sp. OM04-11BH, assembly GCF_003482185.1. Taxonomy (NCBI): domain Bacteria; kingdom Bacillati; phylum Bacillota; class Clostridia; order Eubacteriales; family Oscillospiraceae; genus Faecalibacterium; species Faecalibacterium sp. OM04-11BH. Next base: position 62,173 of record NZ_QULS01000011.1, on the reverse strand, counting down.
CGCAGATGATCTCCTTGACCGCCTTGACGAACTTTACGGTATCGTAGGCCAGCGCGCCGTCCGCCGCACCGGCTACCAGATGCAGGGCAATGTAGCCCGCTTCGTCCTCCGGCAGCTGTACGCCGCAGAACTGCCGGACAAGTTCCAGCGCCCTTTGCCCCACCGCGTACTCCTTCGGGTACAGCATCCGGGTCTCCGAGAGCACGAGGTTGGGCAGAAAGGTGCCCTTTTCCACACGTTCCAGCGCAAAGCTGATGTGGTCCACCAGCGAGATGGTGCTTTTGCTGCTGAGCAGGATGCCCTGCTCCTCTGCCGCCAGCGAGATGCGCTCGGCGGCCTGCATCACCTGCGGGGTAACGTTATCCAGCATCTTGAGGAACTTGGTCTGCAGCTCGTTCTGCACATAGTACACCTTGGAAACGCGGCTTTTGTCAATCACGTCCCCCGGGCGGCGGCCAAACCCAAGCCCGTTGCCCACGAGAATGGCTTCCCTGCCGTCCGGCATGACCACCGACACCGCATTGTTATTGAATACCTTTACAGCCTGCATCGCCGCACTCCTCCGCTTCCATGCCGCAGCTCTTGTGAAAAAGAAAAGGGCACAAGAACCAAAGGGATGCCGTTGCCGCCTTCCCTCTGATGCTCATGCCTGATCGAACAGTTACACGCACTGATAAATTCACTTGTCTGCTTTTGATTATACGGGCCAGCGCGGAAAATGTCAATGCGTTGAACTGCCCGAAATTCAAGCTGCATTTTTGTATATCCTGCACAGGACTGCTTGAAATTCGTCCTGCGCAGAACGATTGACAACGCCGTGCGCAGAACGTATACTTAGGGTGTAGATCCCGCTTTGCTCCGGCGGCTTGCCGGGGCACCAGTTACGGAGGTTTTTCTTATGACATCGAAATATATCCGCTCCCTTGCGCTGCTGCTGTGCGCCGCTTTACTGGGCTGTCTGCTGACAGCCTGCGGCGGCTCTGCAAGCAGCCCCGCATCCAGCGCTGCGCCCGCCTCGGACAGCGCATCCGCTTCCGGCAGCAGTGAGCTGCCCTCCTCCACCACAGAGGCCAACACCGGAGAGCTGAACCCCGGCAACTTTGATGAGAACTCGGTATTCTCCATCACTGGCACAGAAAACGCCTTTGCGCCCTGTCTGGGCTGGGGGCCCGGGGTATCCGGCTGCTCCTTGAAATCGGTCATCGCGGCGGCATCGCTGCTGCACTGGGCCGAGGACGCACGGATGTCCAGCCGCTCCCCGGAGGCCATTCAGGATGCCTTTTACAGCTGGTACGACGGCCTGACCGACAACCAGCAGGAGGGCTTTGCCGAGGCATGGCCGCTAATTAAGGACGCCGCGCTGGACCTGCTCAGTGACAAGGACAGCATGACCGGCCGCATCGCGGACGCAGGGCTGGACGCTGACACCCTGCCCGGCTGCACCCTGAAAAACTGGCAGGCGCTGCAAGCTGTGCTGGACGATATCGTGCCGGAGACGAACGGCGAGGCTTAAACGCAACCTTAAACTTTAAAGCGCAATGGGGCGCTGACCGTGTGGTCAGCGCCCCATTTTGTCTTTATACCTTTTTCAGCACATACTGGCGGGTGCCCATGCCCACCTTCTCGGCCTGTTCAAGGGTGGCCTTCCACTCGATGTTGGGGTTGGAGTCCTTGAAGTTGTCGTGGTAGCAGTTCCAGCCCGGCTTTGCAAGGTTTGTGCTCAGCTGGCTGTTGGGCAGCGGGGCGGCATTCAGGCAGGCATCCACGCAGGCCTGATCCAGCGCCACCGGGTCGAAGGACGCAAAGATGCCGATATCCGGCAGGATGGGTGCATCGTTCTCGCAGTGGCAGTCGCAGTTGGGGCTGATGTCCTGCACCAGAGAAACGTGGAAGCAGGGACGGTCGTGGCAGACTGCGGCGGCGTACTCCGCCATCTTGCGGTCCAGCAGCTCGTTGGCGCAGTCGTTGGGGGAATAGATGGCGTCAAAGCTGCACGCGCCGATGCAGCGGCCGCAGCCCTTGCACTTGTCGTAGTCGATGACAGCCTTGTTTTCGGCATTGTAAGTAATGGCGTCCGAGCCGCACTCCTTGGCGCAGCGGTGGCAGCCGCGGCACAAGCCCTCCTGCACAGCGGGCTTGCCGGCAGCGTGCTGCTCCATCTTGCCCGCGCGGGAGCCGCAGCCCATGCCGATATTCTTGAGCGCACCGCCAAAGCCGGTGGACTCGTGGCCCTTGAAGTGGGTCAGGCTGATGAACACGTCCGCATCCATGATGGCGCGGCCGATCTTGGCAGTCTTGCAGTATTCGCCGTTCGGCACCGGCACTTCCACCTCATCCGTGCCGCGCAGACCGTCACCAATGATCACCTGACAGCCGGTGGTCATGGGCCAGAAGCCGTTCAGCTGGGCGCAGCTCAGATGCTCCAGCGCATTCTTGCGGCTGCCCGGGTACAGGGTGTTGCAGTCGGTCAGGAAGGGCATACCGCCCTGCTCCTTGCACAGGTCTGCCACCACCTTGGCGTAGTTGGGACGCAGAAAAGCCAGATTGCCCAGCTCGCCGAAGTGCATCTTGATGGCCACGAACCGGCCGTCCATGTCGATGTCCTTAATGCCGGCGGCAATGCACACCCGGCGCAGCTTTTCCAGCAGGCTGGTGCCCACCGGACAGCGGAAATCCGTATAGTAAACTTTGGATGGTTCCATGGTGTTTTTCCTCCCATATCCTTCCGGCGGCGTCTGCCGCGCGGTCTCTCTTTTGTTCAGGCAATACCACATGATTCCAAGTGCCGATACGGCGAGCGAGGTGCGGCAGATGCTAAGCCAAAAGCGCAGATAATACTTTGTGTATTATCGAGCATTTTGGCAACGCAGATGCCGTGCCGCAGCCGCCGGAACGGTGCTTGAGCCGTCAGGCGGGAATTGTGCGGTACTGCCTTCAGTATAGCACACCCGGGCGAGCGGTGTAAACAGAAAATGGAACCGTGCCGTTTTTCTCTGCCCATTTTGGGGTTGACACCCCTGCCCTGCGGTGTTATTTTATATCGGTTCCAAAAAACGAAACGGATGTCAATATACAGGAGTTATGTCTATGAACGATTTTGATACATTCCGGCACGAAGCCGAAGCCGCCCTGCGGGTGGCGCTGCAATGGTTCCTTCTGGCAGTCCCCATGGGTCTGCTCTGCGGATTTCTGGGCACCTTGTTCCACCTTGCTGTCGAGCACGCGACCGAGCTGCGCGCCGCGCAGCCCTGGCTGCTGTTCCTTTTGCCTGTGGCAGGTCTGCTCATCAATGCCCTTTATAAGGTAACAAAGTGCGAGGGCGTGGGCACCAACAACGTTCTCCGCGCCGTGCAGAGCGGCGAGCCGGTCAGCATTCTGCTGGTGCCCGCCATCTTTCTGGGCACGGTGCTCACCCACCTGTGCGGCGGCTCTGCCGGCCGCGAGGGCGCTGCGTTGCAGATGGGCGGCAGCATCGGCTGGAACCTTGGCACCCTGCTGCGGCTCAAGGACCACGACCGCCGCACCGCCACCATCAGCGGCATGGCTGCGTTCTTCTCTGCCCTGTTCGGCACCCCGCTGGCGGCGGCCTGCTTTGCCATGATGGTGGAGGATGTGGGCCTGACCTTCACTTCTGCCTTTGTCCCCGCCTTTACCTCTGCCCTCATCGCCTACGGCTGCTCGCTGGCCTTTGGCATCGCGCCCACCCACTTTGCCCTCACCGCGCCGGAGCTGAATGTCCGCACCGCCCTGCTGGTCATCCTGCTGGGTGTGGCCTGCGCTGCCGTTTCCCGCCTGTTCTGCTACACCCTCCACTTCATGGATCACACCGTACCAAAGCTCCTCCCGAACCCGTGGGTGCGGGTCTTTGCGGGCGGCGTGCTGGTCATCGGCTTTTCCTATCTGTTCGGCGTGGGGCGGTATAACGGCGCGGGCATGAGCGTTATCGTTGCTGCCGTGGAGCAGGGACAGGCACTGCCGTGGGATTTTCTGTGCAAGATCTTCCTCACCGCGCTGACCCTTGCCTGCGGGTTCAAGGGCGGCGAGGTGGTGCCCAGCTTTTTTGTGGGCGCTACCTTCGGCTGCGTGGTCGGCCCGCTGCTGGGTCTGCCCGCCGGGTTTGCGGCGGCGGTGGGGCTGGTGTCCATCTTCTGCGGTGCTACCAACGCCCTGATTCCCTCCATCCTGCTGGGCTTTGAGCTGTTCAGCGGCGCCGGGCTGGAGCTCATCGCGCTGGGCTGCGGCATCTGCTATATGCTCTCCGGCCACCACGGCCTGTATAGCAGCCAGACCTTTGTCACCAACAAGCTGCGCTCGGAGTATATGTCCCATAAGTGGCGCGTAAAGGTAAAAAAAGAGGAAGAGTAAGCTTTCCTATCAAAACAGGGGGCTGTTGCGCAAGCAACAGCCCCTGTTATCATTATAAGATTTTCTCTTATGCCAGCGCGGTGATGGCTGCCACAGCCAGCACGATGGCACCCAGCACGATGCGGTAGATGCCGAAGAACTTGAAGTCGTGGCGCTTGACATAGTCCATCAGGAAGCGGATAGCTGCAAGGCTGACCACAAAGGCCACAACACAGCCCACCAGCAGCACGGCGATCTCGGTGCCGGTGATGGATACGCCGGAAACCGCAAACTTGACCACCTTGAGCAGGGATGCACCCGCCATGACCGGGATGGCCAGATAGAAGGTGAACTCTGCCACGCAGGCGCGGGAGAGACCCAGCAGCAGACCGCCCACGATGGTAGCACCGGAACGGGAGGTACCGGGGATGATGGCAAGGCACTGCCACACGCCGATGAGCAAAGCGTCCCGGTAGCTGATCTGTTCCAGCTTTGTGACCCGGGGCGTGGTGCGGCGGTTTTCCACCACAAGGAAGAGCACGCCGTACAGGATCAGCATGGCGGCTACGGTGATGTAGTTATAGAAGTGCTCCTCCATCCAGTCGTCCAGCGGGCTGATGACCAGCACCGGCAGGGTGGCGGCTACCACCTTGAACCACAGGTTCCACACACTGGGCTTGGAGATGACCTTGCCCTGCCGCAGCCCGAAGGGCCACAGCTTATTCCAGAACAGCACCACCACGGCCAGAATGGCACCCAGCTGGATGACCACCCGGAACATGGACATGAACTCTTCACTGGCATTGAACTTGACGACCTGCTCCACCAAAATCATGTGCCCGGTGGAGGAGATGGGCAGCCACTCGGTAATGCCCTCCACAATACCCATCAGGATCGCTTTGATGATCTCGAAAAACGTAATAAATCCCTCCTGCAGCACCCCGCTGGGTGCGTTGTTTTTTCAAAAGCAGTTCCAGTATACCATACTATGAGCCGCTGTGCATACAGATTATAGAAATTTTCCCCCGGGCGCTGTATTTATCTGCCCCGGGAAATGTGCTATACTATAAAAATAAGAAGTCTGTCCGCTTTCTGCGCCGGGCGCAGAAAGCCTTGAGAACAACGAGGTGAACCTTCATGAACATTCTGGTGATCGGCTGCGATCAGGTAGGTGCGGCGCTGATCCGCGATCTGGAGCGCATCGGCCATGATATCTCGGTGGTGGAAAAGGACCCTGAGCAGCTCAAGCGTCTGGATGCCTTTGACGATTATACCTTTCACGGCACTGCCCTTGTGGGCGACCCTACCGACCCGGACACCCTGCGCCGGGGCGGCGTGGAGAACTGCGACGCCGTGGCGGCGGTGACCGAGGAGGACTCGGTGAACCTGATGGCGGCGCAGCTGGCAAAGAACATCTTCCGCCGGGATAAGGTCATCTGCCGGGTGTCCGACCCGCATCTGCAAATTCTGTACCACAAGGCCTACGAGCTGGAGACCATCTGCCCCACCGTGCTGACCGAGCAGGCGGTGTTCCGGGCACTTTCCAAGTAAAACAGCCTGTTTTCGATTTACAGGCCGTAGAATGAGGTAACGATATGAAAGTTTGTATTGCCGGCGGCGGTCGGGTGGGAATGTATCTTGCCCAAAGCCTGCTGTCCCACCGCCATAAGGTGACCATCATCGAGCCGCAGGAGGCGCTGTGCCGTACCCTTGCGGATACGCTGGATATCCCGGTCATCTGCGGCGACTCCTTGAGCTTTGACACCCTGCGCACCGCCGATGTGGCCAGCTGCGACGCCTTTGTGGCGGTGACCAACACCGACGAGACCAATCTGGTGGCGTGCCAGATCGCCAAGCGGGAGTTCGGTGTGAACCGTACCGTGGCACGCGCCTCCAACCCCAAAAACCGGGACATCCTGCACACGCTGGGTGTAGACACCGTGGTGTGCGGCACCGACAACCTGAGCCATATTCTGGAGCGGGAGATCGAGACCGACACCATCCGGCAGCTGCTTTCGCTGGGCGGCGGCACTGCCAGCCTGAACGAGATCCTGCTGCCGGAGGACTTTCAGTTTGCGGGCAAGGAGATCAAGGAGATCCCCATTCCCGGCGATGCCATTCTGGTCAGCATCACCCGGGATACCGAGTTCATCATCCCTCACGGCAACACGGTGCTGCTGCCGTGGGACCGGCTGCTCTGCCTGACACAGGACGACACCCTGCATCTGCTGATGGATGCGTGGGGTCTTTCCTCCCACAAATGAGCGAGCAGGAGCTGCTGCGCACCGCGCTGGTGCTGCCGCCCCGCGCCCGCCGGGTGCTCTGCGTCTGGGCAGCTGTGCCCGGGCTGGTCTGCGCGCCCTTTGCCTTCTGGCAGAGCGTGTGGGCGGGCGCAGTCTTTTGCGCTGTATGGGCGGCGCTGGTGGCGCTTGTCCGGGCGCGCTGCTGCAGCTTTGTCGCCGCCCTGACGGCAGACAGCGTCACGGTGCAGGCCGGGGTGGCTGTCCCTGTGCTGCACCGCATCCCGCGCCGGGCGGTCACCGGGGTGCAGCTGCTGCGCACCCCGCTGCTGTGGGCAGCAGGGTGCACCGTGCTCCTTGTGCGCAGCCCGGGGCTGCAATTGGTGCTGCCCGGCATCCCCGCCGCACAGGCCACCGCGCTGGCGGCGGTACTGATGGAGGGCAACGTATGAACCGGGAAAAGCACTTCCACCCGCTGGCGGCGCTGCATCTGCTGCGCAAAACCCTGCTGGTGTACCTTCTGCCGCTGGTACAGGTGCTTTTTGACCGCAACTGGGACGCCCTGCGTGCGGCGCTGCGGCAGGAACTTGTGCTGCTGGTCTTTATCAGCGCCGTGTGCTGGGCGGTGTACTATGCAAGCCGCTGGCAGGCGGATGCCGAGGGCACGGTGCACGTCAGCTGGCGGCTGGGGGTACGGCTGGACCGCGCCCTGCGCGCCGAGGGTCTGGCGGCGCTGGTGCTGGAGCAGCCCCTGCTCTACCGCCTGACCGGTGCCTGCCGGGTGGTGCTATACCCTGTGGGGCAGACCAAGACCATCACTTTGTATCTTACCCGGCAGCAGGCCGAGGAGCTTGCCGATGTGCTGCTGCCGGTGACAGACCCGCTGTGGCACGCGCCCAAGGGCGGCGAAAAGCTGGCCTTTACGGTGCTGGGTGCCAACGGCCTGTCCACTTTGATTTTATGGTGGCTGGCCATCCACCAGACCCAGAGCTACGCCCCGGACGCCCAGACCGCTGCCCTTGCGCAGCTGGGACAGCTGGCGGCGCTTGCCGCCCGCTGGCTGCCGCTGGGCGCGGCGTGGCTGCTGGTACTGGCGGGTACGCTGTTCTGCATCAGTCTGGTGCGCAGCGCTTTGCAGGCGGTACATTATACCGTCTGGCGCACCGATACCCAGCTGGGCAGCCGGGGCGGGCTTGTACGCCGGTACGAGATGCGGCTGCGGCTCTGCCAGCTGAACTACGCCGACCTGCGCCGCTCCCCCGCCACATGGGCGCTGCATTACTGCCCGGTATTCGTTTCGGCAGGGGCGTGCCGCCCGGAGCTGCCTTTGTTCGTCTGGCGGGAGGGCACTCCGCTGTTGCGGGAGCTGCTGCCGGAGATGACGCAGCTGCCCCCGGACACCCGCGCCGACACCACTGACCGCAGCTTGGTATTTTTTCTGCCGGCAGGCATCCCGCTGGCGCTCTGCCTGCTGCTGACGGCGGTATCCCGCACTACCCTGCCCGCGCTCACCCTGCCGCTGCTCATCCCCACCGGGGTGTTTGCCGCCCTGCTGGGCGCTGCCGCCGTGGGCTGGCACCGGGAGGGCGTATGGCAGCAGCAGGGACAGCTGCTGCTCTGCCGACAGCACCGGTTCCATCTGCACCAGCTGTGCGTGTTCCACCCGGACACCTGCTTTACCGCGTTGCAGTCTCCTTGGGCGGTGACGGTGCAGCGCGCTAACCTGACCCTTGTATTTCCCGGCAAAGAAAAGGTCACGGTGCGCAGCGTGCCGCTGGCGGCTCTTGATTTTCTGGAGATATAGAAGTATACTTGCGATGCCCCGCTGAACCTACGGTCGGCGGGGCATTTTTGTAACACAGAGCAACGGAGACTATTTTATGATAAAGACTGTATTATTTGATCTGGACGGCACCCTGCTGAACACCATCGACGACCTTGCCGATGCCGGCAACTGGGTGTGTGCCCAAAATGGTTGGCCCACCTTTACGGTGGCGCAGTTCAAGATGATGGTTGGCAACGGCATCCCCAAGCTGGTGGAACGGTTCTCCCCCGCTGACGCCCGCACCCCGGCGCAGCTGGCGGCGACGCTGGCGCAGTTCACCGCCCGGTACGATGCCCACAAGGAGGACAAGACCGCACCCTACCCCGGCATTCCGGCACTGCTGGACGCACTGAAGGCCGAGGGCATCCAGTGCGCGGTGTTCTCCAACAAGGCTGATGCCCTGTGCGGCGGCATCATTGCCCACTACTTTGGCACCGGCCGCTTTGACGCCGTGCGGGGCAACCGCCCGGGCGTACCCACCAAGCCCGACCCCACCGGGCTGTACGCCCTGATGGCTGAGCTGGGCGCAGACCCCGCCGCCACCCTTTTTGTGGGCGACAGCGACGTGGATATCCTCACCGGACACAACGCGCAGCTGCCCGCCATGGGCGCGCTGTGGGGCTTCCGCGGTCGTGCTGAGCTGACCGCCGCCGGTGCCGATGCGCTGGCAGAGGTGCCGGAGGATATCCTGCGGTATGTGCAGGAGCAGAATAAATAAATAAAAACACGGGAAGGTCTGCGGATCTTCCCGTGTTTTTGCGTATTTTTGCGGTTCAGGATGCCGATTCCAGCGGGTCTACCACCACAGGACAGGTCTCGTACAGCTCGATGGGGTCCAAGTCCACACAGCTGCCCGGGTCCCGGTCACCGTTCACATCCCATGCTGCGGTGTCGTTCAGGACAGTCAGGCGGTTTTTGAAAAAAGCTTCATCCTGCAAGGGCGCAAAGACCCCGCCCAGTTTAAGCAGCGGCTTTGCGTCATACAGACGCACAGAGCCATCGTTGAAATAGAGGTACACCGTAAAGTCCTCGCCCGCAACAGCCTGCAAGACCTTGGGGAACAACGTATCCATAGAGATACCTCCTTTTTTAGATCAGCGGTGCAATGTGATTAAGCGGCGCAGCAGTTCTGGCCAGTTCCCAGTTCTGCATCAGCTCATCCTTATGCAGCTCGCACCATGCAAGGATCAGCTTCAGCTGCCGCCCCGGCAATGCACCACGGATCACACAGGAATTTTGAATATCGATCAATGCCTTGAATCCGCCGTATTCGGCGTGAAAATGCGGCGGATTATGGTCACTGTAAAACATTGTGACCCGTATCCCGCAAAATAAACTGATCTCCGGCATAACACATCCCACCTTTTCAACGTAAGTATATCTTATTTTTTGAAAAAAGTCTATCCTGTATTATATAGCTAAGATTCCCGTACGGGACAAAGCAAAAACGCCCTTGCGCATTGCGCAAAGGCGTTTTTATGACCCGTACGGGAATCGAACCCATGTTACAGCCGTGAAAGGGCCGTGTCTTAACCGCTTGACCAACGGGCCTTACAAATACAGAGCTTCGCTAAAACCTCCGACTTTCATCGTCCACTACTGCGGACGACCGTCCCCCTTATCTTAGCGAAACTCTGTAACGTGGTAGCGGTAACTGGATTTGAACCGGTGACACTTCGGGTATGAACCGAATGCTCTAGCCAACTGAGCTATACCGCCACATATTTAACTTGCACTCGAACGGTGCTTTATTATTATATCCATAGATGCCCCTTTTGTCAACACATATTTTCAAAAAAATTTGCAGTTTTTTGAGATTCTCGATTTATTTACATAGGTGCGTTATAATATTGCATTTCTTGTCATTTTTGTAAGGGTTTTGCTGCAAAAAGAGACGAACCCTCTCAGTCATCGCTGCGCGATGCCAGCTCCCCCGAAGGGGGAGCTTATAGCGCTACCGCAAGCTTTGCGTTTGAGCCGGAAACTTTACCACTATGCAAAAGGCTCCCTCCCAGAGGGAGCTGGCAAAGCCGTAAGGCTTTGACTGAGGGAGTTAAGCACCCGCTTCCCACACAAAAAGCACCGCTTCCCTGTGCGGAAAGCGGTGCTTTTTTCAACCTTTTTCTGGCCGGTTGTGGAAAACCCGGTGCAGTTTTAGTTCTTCTTATTGGTGGGGACCATGACCTTCAGCCCGCCCATGTACGGCTGCAGCACTTCGGGGATGGTCACGCTGCCATCGGCCTGCAGATGGTTCTCCAGGAAGGCGATCAGCATACGCGGGGGTGCCACGCAGGTGTTGTTCAGGGTGTGTGCCAGATAGGTCTTGCCGTCCTTGCCCTTGATGCGGATGTGCAGGCGGCGTGCCTGTGCGTCACCCAGATTGGAGCAGGAGCAGACCTCGAAGTACTTCTGCTGGCGGGGACTCCAAGCCTCGATATCGCAGCTCTTGACCTTCAGGTCAGCCAGATCGCCGGAGCAGCAGTTCAGCTGGCGCACGGGGATCTCCATGCTGCGGAACAGCTCCACGGACATCTTCCACAGCTTCTCGTACCAGTCGGCGCTCTCCTCGGGGCGGCAGACCACGATCATCTCCTGCTTCTCGAACTGGTGGATGCGGTAGATGCCGCGCTCCTCGATGCCGTGTGCGCCCTTCTCCTTGCGGAAGCAGGGGCTGTAAGAGGTCAGGGTCAGGGGCATCTTGCTCTCGTCCAGCGTCTGGTCGATGAAGCGGCCGATCATGGTGTGCTCGCTGGTGCCGATCAGGTACAGGTCCTCACCCTCGATCTTGTACATCATGGCGTCCATCTCGGGGAAGGACATGACGCCCTGCACCACGTTGCCGTGCATCATGAAGGGCGGGATGACGTAGGTGAAGCCCTTGTTGATCATAAAGTCGCGGGCATAGGCCAGCACAGCCTCGTGCAGGCGTGCAATGTTGCCCAGCAGATAGTAGAAGCCGTTACCAGCCACGCGGCCTGCGGCGTCCATATCAATGCCGTCAAAGCTCTCCATGATCTCGGTGTGATACGGGATGGGGAAATCCGGCACGACAGGCTCGCCGAAGCGCTGAGCCTCCACGTTATAGGTATCGTCCGGGCCGATGGGCACGCTGGGGTCGATCATCTGGGGAATGGAGTACATGATCTCCTGAATGCGGGCGGACAGTTCCTCCTCTTCCTTCTCCAGCTCTGCCATCTTGTCGGCGTCCGCCTTGACGGCGGCGTTGTTGGCGTCGATCTGTGCCTGCAGCTCAGCCTTCTGTGCCTCGTCGGTGCACTTCTTCAGCTGACCGAACAGCGGGCCGTTGGCCTTGCTCAGCTTGTTGCGGGCGGCCTTCAGGGCCTCCACTTCCTTCAGGGCTGCACGGTACTTGGCATCCTTTTCGATGACCTCGTCCACCAGCGGCAGCTTTGCATCCTGAAACTTCTTTTTGATGTTTTCCTTAACGGCGTCCGGGTTCTCGCGGACAAATTTGATATCCAGCATGATTGACTCTCCTTAACTCTATTGGGCTTGCAGCGGTGCACTTGCGGCTTTCCGCTGCCGTTCAAAGGCGGCAGTTCCCGCCTTGGATCGCATGATTATTCGGTTTCCATCTGGTACTGTCCCAGCAGGTTTGCAAAGGCGCGCAGCTGCTCGTCGGAGTAAAAATGCACCGTCAGCTTGCCCTTGCCGCCGTGGTAGGCCACGTTCACCTCGCTGCCCAGCACCTGTTTCAGGCTCTCTTCCACCTCCACCGGCAAAGTGCCGCGGGGTGCGGGTTCGCGGGGCTCCTTGGCGGGCTTTGCCATCTTTTTGCAAAGCGCCTCGGCCTGCCGGACGTTCAGCTGGTTGTCCGCGATGATCTGCGCGGCTTCGGCCTGCAATTCCGGTGTGGGCAGGCCCAGCACCACCTTGGCGTGACCGGTATTGATAAAACCACTCTTCAGCAGTTCCAGCACTGTTTCCGGTAAGTTGAGCAGACGCAGGCTGTTTGCCAGCGCGCTGCGGCTCTTGCCCAGCTTGCGGGCGGCCTGCTCCTGTGTCAGGTCGCAGCGGGTCATCAGCTCCCGGATGCCGGCAGCTTCTTCCACCGGGTCCAGATCCTCGCGCTGTAAATTTTCCACCAGCGCCAGCTCCATGGCCTGCTCGTCGGACACATCCTTGATGACCACCGGCACCTCGGTAAGACCCGCCATGCGGGAGGCACGCCAGCGGCGCTCGCCTGCCACGATGCTGTAGCCACCCATGGGTCTCGGACGCACCGCGATGGGCTGCAACAAGCCGTGCTCGGCGATGCTGGCAGCCAGTTCGCTGAGGGTCTCCTGTTCAAAGGTCTTGCGGGGCTGGTCGGGGTCCGGCTCGATCTCGCGCAGCGGCAGCGTTTCCACCGCTGCGTGCTCTGACCCAAAGACCGGTGCTGCGTCCTCAAACAGACTGTCCAGCCCGCGTCCGAGCCCTCCTTTTCCTCTTGCCATTGTTTACCTTGTTCCCCCTGTTTTAATCTTCCAGAGCATTTTTCGCCGGCTCTGCGGCGGGTGCAGCCTTTGCGCGGGACTTCTTAGGTTCCTGCGGGCGGTTGTGCTTGACAAATTCGATGGCCAAGTCCATGTAGGCCTCGCTGCCCTTGCCCTTCGGCTCGTAGAAATTGATGGGTTGGCCGTAGCTGGGCGCTTCCGAAATGCGGATGGAGCGCGGGATGGTGGTCTTGTACACCTTGGAGCCGAAGTACTTCTGCACCTGTTCCACCACCTGCACGGTCAGGTTGTACCGCAGCGAGAACATGGTGAACACCACGCCCTCGATATCCAGATACGGGTTATACTTTTTGCGGATGGTCTTGAGGGTGCTGATGAGCTCCGACAGGCCTTCCAGCGCATAGTACTCGCACTGCACCGGGATGAGCACACTGTCGCAGGCGCTCAGGCCGTTGAGGGTGAGCAGATCCAGACTGGGCGGGCAGTCGATAAAGATGAAGTCGTAGTCCTTCTGCACCTCAGCCAGCGCCTTGCGCAGACGCCCCTCACGGCCGGGCAGGTCGATCATTTCCAGACTGGCACCGGCCAGACGGGTGTTGGAGCCGATGACGTCGGTGCGGTACTCGGTGTGCCGGATGGCCTGCGCCGCTGTTGCCCTGCCGATAAGCACCTCATAAGTGCCCGCTTCTACGCTGCGCTTTGGGATGCCATAGCCGGTAGTGGTGTTGCCCTGCGGGTCAAGATCTACGATAAGCACCTTTTTGCCCAGCGCCGCTACGCAGGACGAAAGATTGACAGCGGTGGTGGTTTTGCCCACTCCGCCCTTCTGGTTTGCGATCGCTACAATTTTTGCCACGCGCTTTTCTTCCTCCCGGGGAAAGATTTGTTCCACGTGGAACACGCAGTCGTGCCCGCCGGTTTCCCCGTCCGACAGACACCTTGGCTTCTAGTATAACACATCCAAATTGTTTTTTGAACCATCTGGAGCGTTTTTCGGCTGGATTTTTAACTTTTGGGGGTGGGAAAGTGGAAATCTGCATAGGTCTAGGCTATAAATAAACGATTTGGAATGGCTTCCGCTTCGCTCTAGCCATGTTCAGCGGAAAAATTATTTTTAATTTCGCGTTTGTCGCGCTCTGCGGAGCGCTCCAAACGCTATTTTCACGGGAGGGGTCGTAACGGGAAACGGCAGCTGCTGCGCTTGCTCCCCCGGGGGGAGCTGTCGCGCAGCGACTGAGGGGTTTCAAATCGGCGGAGCCGGAAAAAACGGTTAAAAGATCTTCACGCCGAACAGGCGTGAATCTTCAGTTTTTTCCGGTGTAGCCCACCCCTTTGGGGTTACAAGGGGCGAGCAGCCCCTTTTTCGTGGCTCCAGCGCGTCGAAATCGCTGGGGGTTTTCTGGTTCTCTTTTGCCACCAAAAGAGAACATCCCTCGGCTACCACCTCCTACCCCGCAGCGCTGTTCCACATGGAACAATTCACTTCTCCACAGCGGCGGTGGGGATGCGCACGGTGTACTCGATGTAGCCGTCCTTCTCTTCCCGGTGGGCAGTGGCGGGCACGCCGTTGTCGGTCATCAGCCGGATGGCGTGGTCGATGGTGTTGACAAAGATGCGCACGTCCCGCACCATGGAGATGCGGTGCCCAGCCTTGGGCGGGCTGTTCAGCAGCTGCTCGATGTAGCTGTCAGTCTGGCGGGCGTTCAGGCGGCGCTTGGCGATGGTGATGAGCGCCTCGCTGCGGCGGTTCTCCGGCAGACGCAGCACCGCGCGGGCGTGGCGTTCGGTGAGGTTGTTGTCCAGCACAAACTGCCGCTGGTCTGCGGTCAGCTGCAAAAGCCGCAGCTTGTTGGCAAAGGTGGGCTGCGCCATGCCTAAACGCTTGGCGGCTTCGGCTTGGGTGCAGTCCCACAGCACCATCACATCCCGCAGCCCCTGCGCCTGTTCAAAGGGGTTCAGGTCGGCACGCTGGATGTTTTCCAGCAAACCCAGTGCGGCGGTGCGGTCGTCGGCGTAGCTGCACAGGATGGCGGGGATGGTGGTCATCTTTGCCAGCTGACAGGCGCGCAGCCGCCGCTCCCCTGCCACCAGCTCGTAGCCCTCTGCCGCCTTGCGCACCGTGACCGGCTGGAGCAGACCGTTCTCCCGGATGCTCTGCGCCAGCGCCGTCAGCTCCTGCTCGTCAAAGCTTTTGCGCGCCTGAAAGGGCGACGGGTGGATCTGGTCGATGGGCAGAGAGAGTAATTTCCCGGACGGTTTCTTGCGTTCAAACATGATGCTGCCCCTTTCCTGTGAAATAAACCTTCGGTTTTTCCACATTTCTCCGGGAAATCGTGGAAAACCTGTTCAGCTTCAGTGTAGCACACAAAGAAAGACCCCGCCAGAAATTTCGTTCGGCAGGGTCTTACAGGTTGCGTCAAATCATGCGTTATTTCAGCGGGCTTTTTGCAATTTTACCGCCGTTTCTGGGGTATGCTGTCGGAGTTTGCGAAATCTTTTTGCACAAAATCAGCGTGCGGGTGTCGCCGCCGGGCAGGTGCAGGGTGCGGGTCTCGCGGTACTCGCCGCCCAGCTTTTTGATGGCACCCCGGGCGGCGGTCAGCTCCTCTTCCCCGGATGCACCCTTCATGGCAAGGAAGTTGCCGCCCACCTTCACCAGCGGCAGGCAGTATTCTGCCAGCATGGGCAGGGCTGCCACGGCGCGGGCAGAGGCAAGGTCGAACTGCTCCCGCCACACCTTGCGGGCAGCTTCCTCGGCGCGCTCCTTGGCAAACTCCACCCCGGTCAGACCCAGCTGGGCACAGGCGTACTTCAAAAACTCCACCCGCTTGCCGGTGGGCTCCATGAGGGTCAGTTCCAATTCCGGCTTGAAGATCTTGGTCACAATGCCCGGAAAGCCTGCCCCGGCACCTACGTCCACCATGCGCCCGGCAACCTCCGGCTGGCTGGCAAACAGCAGGCTGTCGAGGAAATGCTTATCCTCGATGCCCTCCGGGTCGGTGATGGCGGTCAGGTTGACCTTCTGGTTGTAGTCTACAAGGATCTGGGCAAAGGCATCCAACTGATCCAGCTGGGTGCCGGTGAGGGCAATGTTCCATGTGGAACACTTTTCCTCCAACCGCTGTTTGTCGATCATAGTGTTTTCCTTTCTGTCGGGTGGTTGGGGTAGCACAATCGTTTATTCTATCGCAACTTCGTATTATTTTTGTTGTTTCCCTGCCAGTGCGATGCTCAGCTGCGCCACATCGGAGGGCGAAACGCCGGGGATGCGCCCTGCCTGCCCCAGATTGCGGGGACGGATGCGAGCAAGCTTTTCCCGGGCTTCCAGCGTCAGGCCGGTCAGGGCGGCATACTCGAAATTCTCCGGGATGAGGGTCTTTTCGTGGCGTGCCACCTCCCGGATCATCCGGTCCTGTCGGGCGATGTAGCCGGCGTACTTGATCTCCGTTTCCAGCCGCTCCGCCAGCATGGGGGTGATCTCCTCGCCCCAGCCGATGATGCCCGCCACCAGCGGGTAGCTGATCTCGGGACGGCGCAGCAGCTCCTCGGCAATGCCGCCCTCGGCGGCGGGGGCAAGACCGGCGGCTTCCATGGCGGCGCGCAGGTCTGCGGTGCGCAGATGCGTCTCGTGCAGGCGGCGGCGCTCGGCTTCCAAAATGTTCTGGGTGTGCTGGTACTTTGCCCAGCGGTCATCCTGCACAAGGCCGTATTCCCTGCCGATGGGGGTCAGGCGCTGGTCGGCGTTGTCCTGCCGCAGGGTCAGCCGGTACTCGCTGCGGCTGGTCATCATGCGGTAAGGATCCATGACGCCCTTGGTCACAAGGTCGTCCACCAGCGTACCCAGATAGCTGGTGTGCCGGGGCAGCACCAGCTGCTCCTTGCCCAGCGCGTTGCGGGCGGCGTTCAGACCCGCCAGCAGACCCTGCGCGGCGGCTTCCTCGTAGCCGGAGGTGCCGTTGAACTGCCCTGCTCCGTACAGACCCCGCACCACCTTGCTTTCCAGCGTGGCTTCCAGACTGGTGGGGTCTACGCAGTCGTACTCGATGGCGTAGGCGGGGCGCATGATCTCCAGATGCTCAAAGCCTTTGATGCTGTGGTAAAAGGCGTTCTGCACGTCCTCCGGCAGGCTGCTGGACGCGCCCTGCAAATACATCTCCTCGGTGTTCTCACCGCAGGGCTCCACGAAGAGCGGGTGACGATCCTTGCCGGAGAAGCGCACCACCTTATCCTCAATGGAGGGGCAGTAGCGCGGGCCGACACCCTCGATCATGCCGCCGTACAGCGGGCTGCGCTGGATATTGTCCAGAATGATCTTGTGGGTCTCCGGGTTCGTGTAGGCGATCCAGCATTCCACCTTGTTGTGCATGGGTGCATCGGTCAGGAAGCTGAAGGGCTGCAATTCGCTGTCCGGGTCGCCGGGCTGGCATTCCAGCTTGGAAAAATCAATGCTGCGGCGGTGCACCCGGGCAGGGGTGCCGGTCTTGAACCGGCGCAGCGGCAGACCGGCAGCTTTCAGGCTGTCGGTCAGGGCGTTGGCGGCGTGCATCCCGTCCGGGCCGGAAGCATACCACGCATCGCCCACGAAAATTTTGCCGCCGAGGTTCGTGCCGGTGGCAAGCACCACGCACTTGGCGGTGTATTCGCCGTGCAGCTGGGTGACAACGCCCTTCACATGACCGTTTTCCACTTCCAGCGCCACCACCTCAGCCTGATGGATGGCAAGCCCCGGGGTCTGTTCCAGCGCGTGCTTCATGTATTCGTTGTAGCGGCGGCGGTCGGTCTGCACCCGCAGTGCGTGCACGGCGGGGCCTTTGCCCTTGTTCAGCATCCGGCTTTGCAGGTAGGTGGCGTCTGCCGCCAGACCCATCACGCCGCCCAGCGCGTCCACCTCCCGCACCAGCGTGCCCTTGGCAGTGCCGCCAATGCTGGGGTTGCAGGGCATATTGCCGATGGCGTCCAGACTCATGGTAAAGACGGCCGTTTTTGCGCCCAGCACAGCAGCTGCGTGGGCGGCTTCGATGCCCGCATGGCCTGCGCCAATGACGATGACATCATAATCTCCTAAGTGGTTCATATACTTTCGGGTTTCCTCTAATCAATGATTTGAAATGCAAATTTTACCTTGGGCTGAACTCCCTCAGTCAAAACCTGACGGTTTTGCCAGCTCCCTCGGGGAGGGAGCCTTTGGCATGGCGGGAAAGTTTGCGACTAAACCGCAAAGCTTGCGGGCGGGCGTGCCTGCTCCCCCGGGGGGAGCTGTCGCGCAGCGACTGAGGGGCTACAAATCGGCGGAGCCGGAAAAAACGGTTAAAAGATCTTCACGCCGAACAGGCGTGAATCTTCAGTTTTTTCCGGTGTAGCCCACTTCTTTGGGATCGTCAAGGGCGTGCAGCCCTTGACCCGTTGCGGGGTGGGTGGAGTCCAGAGGTAGGGAGGGGGGAGTCGGAACACCCCTCCCTGCCTCTGGCCCAGCGGAGCGTCCCTGCACGCTTGCGGCAAGCAGAAACTTTCCCCGCAGCGCGCAATACGCTTTTCCGGTTCTCTTTTGGTGTCAAAAGAGAACATTTCCGTCCTTATTTCCCCACACAAAACCGCTCGAACACCTGTTCGATGACGGCTTCCGAGGCGTTTTCGCCGGTCAGGTCGCAGAGAGCATCCAGTGCGTCGTCCACGCAGACCGAAACGGCGTCCAGTCCAAAGCCGCCGGCGGCGGCATCCAGTGCACCGGCTACGGCGTCCCGGGCGCGGAGGGCAGCGGAAAGCTGCCGCTGCCCGGACAGGCTGGCGGCGTGGGGGTCGATGCTGCCGGTACCCAGCAGCCGCGCCACCGCAGCGGCGATGACCTTGCGGCTCCCCTCTTCCCGGCAGCAGACCGGCAGCACCATGGCAAAATAGGGGGCGATGAGCTCTGCATCAAACTGGGTGGGCTTGTCCTCCTTGTTCACAAGGGCGATGGCGGGGCGGCCGGCGCAGCGCTGCGCCAGCGCCAAGTCCTCCCGGCTGGGCGGCTCGGAGCCGTCAAAGACAGCCAAAATCAACCCGGCTTCTTCCAACTTTTTCCAGCTGCGGCGGATACCCTCGGCCTCGATGGCGTCCTCGGTCTCCCGCAGACCGGCAGTGTCGAAGAGGTTCAGCCGGATATCCCCCAGCTGCACCGCCTGCTCCACCACATCGCGGGTGGTGCCCGCCACCGGGGTGACGATGGCACGGTCGAACCCAGCCAGCAGATTGAGCAAGGTAGACTTGCCCGCGTTGGGGCGTCCCACGATGGCGCAGTCCACGCCCTCGCGCAGCACCGCACCGGCATCGTAGCTGCGGATAAGGCCGTCCAGTTCCTCCCGCACCGCGCCCAGCACGGTGCGCAGGTGGGCGGGGTCCAGCTCCGGCACATCCTCCTCCGGGAAGTCCACCCAAGCGGCAAGATGCGCCTGCAGAGCGGTCAGCTGGGCTTTCTGGGCGTTGATCTTTTTCGCCAGCGCACCGCCCAGCGCGGCGTTTGCCAGCGCTGCCCCCTGCCGCCCGTCTGCCGAGATCAGGTCCATGACCGCTTCCGCCTGCGTCAGACCCAGCTTGCCGTTCAAAAAGGCACGGCGGGTGTACTCGCCGGGGGCGGCAGGCTGTGCACCCGCCGCAAGGCAGGCTTCCACCAGCCGCCGCGCCACCGCATTTCCGCCATGACAGGAAAGCTCCACCACGTCCTCGCCGGTATAGCTGTGGGGCGCACGGAAAAACAGGGCGACGCCCTCATCAAAGGCTTCTTCCCTATCCACAAAATGCCCGAACAGTGCGGTGTAGCCCTTGGCCTGTTCAACTTTTTTTGCGGCGTTGGCCGGGCGGAACACCCGGGCCGCCACCTGATAGCTCTCCGCACCGGAGAGCCGCACCACGGCAATGCCGCCTGCCCCGGGGGGCGTTGCGATAGCGGCAATGGTCGTTCCCTGCATACTGCATCCTTTCCGCGCACACGTCTTGCGGGTGCGCTTCTCGTGCGCCCGGTACGGCAGACCCGCCGCAGCGCACACTTTCTGATTTTACAGCTTATTTTACCACGTTTTTGCGCAAAAAGATACACCCGCCGCGCGGTTTTTCCACATCTTCCAAAATGTTTGTGGAAAAAGAGATCGAAAATGGCGGGTACTTTCTCTTTGTACTTAATACTTTAGTGCTAAACTTTACGGCTTGAACCCTCTCCGTCATCGCCTACGGCGATGCCACCTCCCCCGAAAGGGGGAGGTTTTGCTCTACTTACCGCCAGATGGCGAAAAGCTCCCCCTTCGGGGGAGCTGCTAAGCGCAGCGAAGCGGAGAGGGTTTACCCCGCGAGAAACTCCCCCAGTCATCTCGCTTTGCTCGATGCCAGATTCCCCTTTTTGTCGCTGCGCGACATCTTCCCCCGCTCCGGGGGAAGTCATCTTCGGAGATGGGGCCTTTGGCATGGCGGCGAAGTTTTTGGCTAAAGTGCAAAACGTCCGGGCGCGCCAGAGGCTCCCTCCCAGAGGGAGCTGGCAAAACCGTCAGGTTTTGACTGAGGGAGTCAAGGGGCTGTTGCAAAAAGCAGCGTCCATATTTTTAACGGTAACATGCGATAATCTTTAAGAAATTTCACAAAAAACAAATTGAAAATTAGTTTAAACAGCGGTATACTGATGACAAGAAAGGCTTTCCATAGAAGGAGGAATCGACATGAAAAGAAAACTTTCTGCTGCACTGCTTACAATAGTACTGCTGTGTATGTGCTTCTGTGGCAGTGCATTTGCGGCTAAAAAACCGAGTATTGAAATTATAACAATGCAGGTCAACTGGGAAGATAATTATGTATGCGACCCGACAATTTATAGCCGCAATAATACGAACAAAACAATGAAATATGTTGATTTCTATGCAACTGCATACAATCGCGTCGGAGACCCTATTCCGGGCGTGGCGACAAAAAAATTAACAGTAGTTGGGCCAATAGAACCTTTTCGAGTGGCGAGAAATAATGGGGCACAGTTGTATATGGATCAGAATTTCTCAGATGATAGTCCGTTTAAATACTATACAGAGTCGGACTATGCCGTATCAATTGGAGAAGATGACGTTTTGACGAGGGTTTATTGTGATTCGTATGGGAATTTCTTTGTTATGCCAGATACAAACAACATTGACAGTTGTACATATCTGTCCGAAGATGAGGTTCAAAATGCAACATGTGACGGCGGATGCAGATTTGATAACGTAATGTGGACAAGCAATATTATCGACCACATTAATGTGGATTATGCGGTAGTTACTTATATGGATGGAAGTAGAGAAACTGTAAGAAATGCCGATAATGGCGCTCATCGGGGAATACGGTTGCAGAACCCGCCGTTTGTACAGCAGTTGGCACAGTACCAAGCAGTTTACAATTACAAGGATTATCTGAAACTGAACCCTGACCTTGCAGAGGTATTTGGGACAAATCAGAAAGCACTTTTTGAGCATTTTGTTACAAATGGCATGAAAGAGGGGCGGCAGGGAAATTATCAGTTCAACCTGGCTGCCTATAAGACAAATAACCCGGATCTTGTAGCAGCGTTTGGCAATAGTAATGTGAAATACTACGAACATTATATTTCTAACGGAAAGGCAGAAGGCAGAATTGCAAGCTAAGGCAATACCGCACAATGGCAATATAACCACAGAAGTGATATAATACAGATATGAACAAATAAATGAGTCTGTCGGCGCTGAGCGATGAGTTGTCGCAGGTGCTGACAAAGAAACGCGAATTTCTAGCAGAGATAGACCGCATCGTACCGTGCTGAGCGCAGCGAAGCTGAGAGGGTTCAGCCCGCTGAAAACCTGTGCAGACTTTTCCCGCAGCGCTGCGCTTTCGCAGAAAGCGGCGCTGCAAATGCCGTTTTACTCCACGACCCCCTCCTGTGAAACCAAAAAAGCGCCCCGCATTTCCACCGGAAATGCGGGGCGCTTCATGGTTCTGTTTCGGGTTACAGCTTACAGCTCGATCTTGCCGAAGCTGAAATCTGCAAAGTCGTCCACGCGCTCGGTGCGCTTGGGTGCTACGGGTGCTGCGCTCTCGGCGTCGCGGGGGGCGTAGGTGCGCTCCGGTACGCTGGACGGACGCGGACCGCGGGGTGCACCGCTGCGGCTGCCGCGGTAGCCGCCATTGCTGCGGCGCTCGCCGCGATAACCGCCGTTGCGATTGCCGCCGGGACGACGGCCATTCCGGCTGCCGCCACGGCCACGGCGCTCGCCGTAGGTGTTCTCGGTCTGGGCATCGGGTGCGGTGGAGTAGATGACCACGCGGCGGTCACGGCCCTCGCCCTTGCTCTCGCTGCGCACACCCTCCATCTTGCTGATGGCAGAGTGGATGATGCGGCGCTCGTAGGGATTCATGGGCTCCATGGCAAAGCTGCGGCCGGTCTTGCGCACCTTGGCACCAATGCGCTGTGCCAGTGCGGTCAAATCGCTCTCGCGCTTGTCGCGGTAGCCGGCAACGTCCAGACCCAGCTTGATGTAATCGCCCTCCAGACGGTTTGCCACAAGGCTTGCCAGATAGGACAGGCTCTCCATGGTCTCGCCACGGCGGCCGATGAGGGCACCCAGCTTTTCACCGTCCAGACGGATGATGGTGGCTTCGCCCTTCTGCACGGCGCTGAAGGTCACGTTCTCCACGCCCATCAGGGTGATGACCTCCCGCAGATAGTCCACAGCGGCCTTCACCTTGGCGTTCTCCTCGATGACGATGGGCACTTCCACCTCTTCTGCCTCCTCGGCAGCTTCGGCGGGCTGCTGGGCAGCGGGGGTCTGCTCTGCGGCGGGAGCGGCAGGCTCCTCCGCAACAGCGGGAACTTTCTCTGCCACAGGAGCAGTCTCCTGCACGGGGGCGGCAGTCTCAACAGGCTGCTCTGCCACCGGCTTTGCGGGTGCAGCGGCGGGGGCATCCGGCAGTTCCACGCGCACGCGCACCTTGGCGGGGGTGGTCTTTAAGCCCAGAAAACCGGTCTTTTGGGGCATTTCCAGCACTTCATAGCTGACATTCAGATCGTCGGCCTGCACGCCCAGCAGGGCGCAGGCTTTGGCGCGGGCTTCGTCCACCGTCTTGCCGGCGGATTCCTGTGTACGGATCATAACCGTTTACCTCCCTTGTTACTGTTTATCCTGCTTGTCAAGCTCGCTCAGCGGCACGGTGCGCTCGTCCTTGTAGCGCTCGGCGTCCAGCTGACGGGCATACTCCAGCCGGCGCTTGTTCATCTCGCTGGCGGAAAGGTTCTTTTCCACGCTCTTGCCGGTCTTGGGGTCGGTCACCGTGATGGTGGTGTTCTTCACACCGCGCTTTTCCTGCTTGCGCTTGGCGGCGATCTCCGCTTCCACTTCCTTGCGCATCTTCTCGGGGTCGTAGAACTTGCGCATGACCTGGGTCTGTGCGGTCATGACGATGTTGGAAATGACGTAGTACAGAGAGAATGCCAGCGGGTAGGTAAAGCAGAAGAACAGGTACATCAGCGGCATCATATACATGGTCAGCTTCATGCTGCCCTGCATCTGCTGGCCGGAGGCCTTCATA
Organism: Faecalibacterium sp. OM04-11BH; assembly: GCF_003482185.1. Classification (NCBI taxonomy): domain Bacteria; kingdom Bacillati; phylum Bacillota; class Clostridia; order Eubacteriales; family Oscillospiraceae; genus Faecalibacterium; species Faecalibacterium sp. OM04-11BH. The sequence goes on along the minus strand of NZ_QULS01000011.1, from coordinate 38,756 downwards.
CTGATGTGGGTGGACAGGAACATGGTGATGACCGACAGCAGCGGCAGCACGAGATCCAGAGAAAGCCCCAGCTTCGGGATGCGGGTCAGGTCGATGCCAAAGAAGTTCATGTGCTGGCTGAACTCGGTGATGGTAGCGATCTGCTGTGCGGTAAAGCAGCCCAGCACGCCGCTGTTGCCGGCAACCACCTCGGCGATGATGTTGGTATCGCGGGTGATGGCGGTAAAGGAGATACCGGCGGCGGTCATCGCCTCGCCTGCGCTGGCAAGTGCAGCGGCGCTGATGTGGAAAATGCGCTCCAGCGGGTTATACACCACGCCGATAACGCCGAACATGACAAGGAAATTCAGCAGCATGGGCATGCAGCCGGCCGTGGGCTTATAGCCAAAGTCCTGCTGCAGCTTCATCAGCTCTTCCTGCTGCTTTTCAGGCTTATTCTTGTACTTGGTCTGGATCTCTGCGATCATGGGCTGGAAAGCAGACATTTTCGCCATGCTCTTCTGCTGGCTGGTCTGCAGGGGGATCTTGACGATGTTGATGAGCAGGGTGAAGAGGATGATGTCCCAGCCGTAGTTCGGCAGCAGCTTGTAGATCCACTCCATGACATAGCCGAGAGGACCGCTCAGGATGTAAAAGAAGTTCATACCTTTGTCCATTCTGCCCCGGCTGTGGCCCGGGACGCATTATTTTTTTTATCGTAGGACACGCCGCCCACAGTGCAACGCGTCACAAGAAGCAAAAACTTTATCCCCTATGCCGCTTTTCAAACAGCTTTGCTGGCTGTAAATTGCGGGCAGGGCTTTGCCAGCGGCCGGGCGGCGGCACGGGGTCGTAGCCCCACTTGCCCAGCGGATTGCACCGGGCAATGCGCCATGCGCCCAGCAGGATGCCTTTTATACAGCCGTGGGTCAGGATGGCCTGCATGGTGTAGTTGCTGCAGCTGGGCGAAAACCGGCAGCTGCGGCCGATCCATGGGCTGAGGGTGTACTGGTAGATGCGGATGGGCACGCACAGCGCCCTGCGGCAGAGCATTTGCAGCCGGTTCACGCGCGGGACTCCGGCTTTTGTTTGCGGGCAGGGGGTACGGTGGCGGGCGGCTTTGCGTCCGGGCGCTTTGCCTTATCCGGCAGACCGGCCTGTGCAAACAGCTTTGCCACAATGCTGCTCAGCTGCCAGCTTTTCAGTTTGGGGGTCATGCCCCGGGCCACGAAGATCAGATCGTAGCCGCCGATATTGTGATCCAGATGCTCGTCAATCGCAGCTTTCATCACGCGGCGGGCGCGGTTGCGCTGCACGGCGTGACCGATCTTTTTAGTGGCGGTCAGGCCCACCCGGGTGTTGCGGCCCCGGGTCTTGAGCACATACAGCACCAGTGCCGGGTTCACATAGGACTTGCCGCGGGCGTACACACGGCCAAACTCGCTGTTGCGGCGGATCGGACGATAACGCATAACATCGGCACCTCCTTTCGTCCGGGTGCACATAGGTGCACTCTTTAGCCAGTATATCAAAAATTTTTGCAGTTTAAAAGCCCATCCGGGCATTTTTACGAAAAAACTTTTGACGGGTAAAAAAATAAGACCGCCAATGGGATATCAGCGGTCTTTTGTGCGCATATTCATTTCTGCGCCGGATCTCACCTGCAAGGCAGAGATCAGACAGTCAGGCTCTTGCGGCCCTTTGCACGGCGAGCATTGATGACCTTACGGCCGTTCTTGGTGCTCATGCGGGTCAGAAAGCCATGAACTTCCTTGCGCTGACGCTTCTTGGGCTGAAAAGTTCTCTTCATGGTTGTATCCTCCGTAAAAACTTATCCCCGGTATGGGGTCTTGATCGGTCCCAGATTGGGGACAGGCTTGCAATTCAACAGTATATCGCATAGTATGACGTTCTGTCAAGCATTTTTTGCAGTTTTCTGCAAACTTTTTTCTGATTTTTCTGTTAAAAGCTTTTCAACTTTTTCACCATTTTGCTGTGGAAAACTTTTTTCTACCAGATATTGTGGTCTTTTTGGCGTGTTTCCACAAGGGCGCTGCGGGGGCTTATCTTATGTATTATAAATTACATTATAGTAATATAGACGCAGGGAGATTTTTGTGGTATACTAACATGGTATCAGCAGCATTGTTGAAAACTTCGACCGATTCAATGGAGTGGATGTTTTATGGATTCTTTCAAGGACGTTTTAGAAGCGGCCCAGATGTACTGCAAGGCGCAGATGGCCGAGCCAACGTACAATCTCTATATCGACGGGTTGGAGCCCATCAGCTTTGAGGACTCCAGCCATATCACCCTGTCGGTGCGCAACGATTTTATCTGCAAGATCGTCACCGACCGGTACCTTGGCCTGCTCAAGGAGGCCTTCAAGTCCGTTTTGGGCTTTGATGTGGACATCACCCTTGTGGTGCCCAGCACCCCGCCCCACGAAGTAGTGCTGGCCCAGCAGTACGAGGCAAACCCCGCCTCCCCGCAGGGCAACTACGAGTTCACCTTTGAAAACTTCATCAAGGGGCCGTCCAACCAGTTTGCGTTTGCTGCTGCGCAGGCTGTGGCGGCAAACCCCTCCGGGGCGTATAACCCCCTGTTCATCTACGGCGGCTCCGGTCTGGGCAAGACCCATCTGCTGACCGCCATTCAGACCGAGATCAAGCGCACCCACCCCGATTTCGTCATCATGTATGTCACCTGCGAGCAGTTCACCAACGAGCTGATCGCCGCCATCCGCGCCGGCAGCACCGAGGACTTCCGCATGAAGTACCGCGTGGCAGACCTTTTGCTGGTGGACGATATCCAGTTCATCGCGGGCAAGGAGTCCACGCAGGAAGAGTTCTTCCACACCTTCAACTCCCTGCATGATGCCCACAAGCAGATCGTCATCGCTTCCGATCGCCCCGCCAAGGAGATCAAGAGCCTGGAAGAGCGTCTGCGCACCCGCTTTGAGTGGGGTCTGACCGCCGATGTGCAGCCGCCGGATTTTGAGACCCGCGTTGCCATCGTGAAGCGCAAGGCAGAGCTGCTGCATCTGGACCTGCCCGAGGACGTGGCAGAGTTCATTGCCAACCACCTGAAAAACAACATCCGCCAGCTGGAGGGCGCGGTGAAAAAGCTGAACGCCTATTATATGCTGGAGGGCATCCAGCCGGTGATCAGCGTGGCGCAGAACGCCATCAAGGATATCCTCAACGAGACCCAGCCGGTGCCGGTGACCATCGAAAAGATCATCGGCGAGGTGTCCCGCACCTTCAACGTGTCCCCTGCCGACATCCGGGGCACCAAGCGCAACGCCAATGTGGCTTCTGCCCGGCGCGTTGCCATCTATATCCTGCGGGAGGTCACCGGCATGAGCATGGAGGAGATCGGGCGGGAATTCTCCGGCCGCGACCACTCTACCATCGTCTACTCCCTCAAGACCATGGAGCGGGACATGAAGAACGACCAGCACCTGCGGGAGACCGTGAGCGATATCATCAAGAACGTGAAGGCCTAAACCGGGGAAAACCGGGCAAAAGTCATACTCATTTCAGGGTGTGACCCCAAAATATGGGGAGAAAACGGAACAAAATGGGGAAAATACGCCTATATCTTGTGGCAAAAAGGCGAAGCTTTCCACACTTTCCACTTAGTTTTCAACATTTAACATCAGTTCTTCACATCGGCTGTGGAAAGAACCACCGTTCCCCACCTTTCAACATTTCCTTCACGAGTCTTCCACAACCCGGTGGAAATCCAAAGCCCCGCTTCCCGGCAAGACATTTCCGGGTTTTCAACATCTTCCCCACCCCCTACTACGGTTACTACAACAAGTTCAATATATTACTGCCTTCCGGCAGCAGCCCAAAGGGCAGGGATCAAGCCGGAAGTGTGAAAAAAGGAGAGATACTGTTTTGAACATCGTCTGCGATAAAACACTGCTCAGTGCAGCCATCGACGGCGTTTCCAAAGCTGTCACCATGCGCTCGTCCATCCCGGTGCTGGAGGGCATTCTGCTGAAGGCCGAAGGTTTTCAGCTCACCCTGACTGGCTACGATCTGGAAATGGGCATCGTGACCACCATCGAAGCCAACATCAAGGAACCCGGCGAGATCGTGCTGAATGCAAAACTGCTCAGCAGCATGATCAGCCGGATGCCGGCAGGTCAGATCAGCATCGTGGCTGCGGATAACGGCAAGACCACCATCCAGAGCGGCGTGGCACAGTTCGAGATCCAGTCCATGCCGGCTACCGATTTCCCGGATCTGCCCAACACCGGCGCGGAGCAGACCCTGATCATCAAGACCGGCGTGCTGCGGGACATGATCGACCGCACCCTGTACGCCGTCAGTCAGGACGAGAAAAAACCCGCCCACACCGGCGAACTGTTCGAGATCGAGCTGGACAAGCTGACCATCGTAGCGCTGGACGGCTACCGCCTTGCCATCGTGGAGCGCCCCATCACTGCCGTGAAGGATATCCGCATCATCGTGCCCAGCAAGACCATGACCGAGGTGTCCCACCTGCTGGCCAACGATGACGAAGAGGATGTGCACATCAGTGCAAACCGCCGCTATGTGGTGTTCACCACCGCCGGTTACACCATCATGAGCCGCCTGATCGAGGGCGAATTCCTGAATTACCGCAACGTCATCCCCGCCGGAAGCCGCACCCGGGTGACCATCGATACCAAGGACTTCATCTCCACCATCGAGCGCGCCTCTCTGATTATTACAGAGCGTTTAAAAAATCCCCTCCGCATCTCCTTTACAGAGGGTAAAGTCGTGGTGCGCTGCCAGACAAACCTCGGCCGCGTGGTGGACGAGTTCAGCGCCGCCTGCGAGGGCGACGAGGTAGAGATCGGCTTCAACAACCGCTATCTGCTGGATGCTTTGCGCAACGCCCGCACCGAGCAGGTGCGCATGGAGATCAGCGGCCCCTTGAGCCCGGTGAAGGTGCTGCCGGTAGAGGGCAACGATTTCTTGTATCTGGTACTGCCGGTACGGTTTAAAAACGACTAAGGAGCGCGTTTTATGCAGAAGATTTTGATTCATACCGAGTTTATCAAGCTGGATGCCCTGCTCAAATTTGCCGGCCTGTGCGAGACCGGCGGCGAAGCCAAGGAGCTGGTGCAGGGCGGTGCTGTGAAGGTGAACGGCGAGGTGTGCACCATGCGGGGCAAAAAGTGCCGCGCCGGGGACGTCATCGAGCTGGACGGGCAGAGCGTAGAGATCGGGCAGGGTCAGTAAATGCGTCTGCTTTCGCTGGAAGTACAGAACTATCGCAATATTTGTGCGGCACGGCTGGAACCCGGCCGGGAGCTTACCGTCATCTGCGGCAACAACGGCCAAGGCAAGACGAACCTTTTAGAGGCCATCTGGCTGCTGACCGGCGGCAAAAGCTTCCGGGGCGGCAAAGACGCCGAGCTTGTGCGCCGGGGAGAAGCATTCGCGGTGCTGGAAGCCGACACCCAGCGGGACCGGCCGGAAGGCTGCGAGCCCGCCGAGCCTGCCCATATCCGCATGACCGTGGGCACCCCGGAAGCCGCAAAGCCCGGCCGCTATGCGGCAGTAAACGGCGCAGCGCCCAAGCGGGCGGCGGCGCTGGCGGGCAGCTTTCCGGCGGTGGTGTTCGACCCCGGGCACCTGAGCCTTGTCAAGGGGGCTCCGGAAGGGCGGCGCAAATTTCTGGACGCTGCGCTGTGCCAGCTGTACCCCGGGTATCTGGCAAGCTACCGCCGCTATGTGCGGGTTTTGCAGCAAAAAAATGCGCTGCTGCGCCACTCTGCAACCGGGCAGGAGCGCCCCTATGCGGAAAAGCGCACCCTGCTGGAGGTGCTCAACACCGAGCTTGCCGCGCAGGGCGAGGCCTTGCAGCAGCGGCGGCGGGAGTATCTGACACTGCTGGCTCCCCGCGCCTGTGCCAACTACGCCGAGCTTTCCCACGGGGCAGAGCGGATGAGCATCCGCTACGCCGCCCAGTTTGCGCCGGGCGGGCTTGCCGACCTGCTGCGTCAGCGGCAGGAGGAGGAGTTGCGCGCCGGGCAGAGCCTGTGCGGCATCCACCGCGAGGACTTGGAGCTGCTGCTGGACGACCAGCCCGCCCGGGTGTATGCCAGTCAGGGACAGCAGCGCAGCGTGGTGCTGAGCCTGAAAATGGCGGAAGCCGCCGCGGCGGCGCAGATCACCGGGGAGCACCCGGTACTGCTGCTGGATGATGTGCTGAGCGAGCTGGACGAAGGGCGCAAGCAGTATCTGCTCACCTGCATGAAGGAAAAGCAGACCTTTGTGACCAGCTGCGATGACACGGATTTTTTAAAGACCGACGGCGAGGTGTACCGCATGGACGGCGGGGTGCTGAACCGGGTTTGACGGCATGGAGAAATGTTGCAAGTGGCGTTGCATAAAAGCTGAATTTTCGTGGGTTTTATGCAAACAAAAGACACGGGAGAAAATACAATATGTATATTCATCTGGGGCGGGACTATGTCCTGAACGACCGTGATATCATCGGCATCTTTGATCTGGAGACCACCACCACCTCCCCCCGGGGGCGGGAGTTTTTGAACTACGCCCAGAAGAACGGGGCGGTGGTCAGCCTTTCGGACGAGCTGCCCCAGTGCTATGTGCTGGCAGACGGAGGGCTGGTGGATACGGTGTATCTTTCGGAGCTGTCCAGCGCCGCCATGCGCCGCAGAGCGCAAAAGATGGTGGAGTGAAATTTGCGGAAAACGGGCGGAAGATCCACAGAAAAAAGAGGGATGGAAAAGCCCCGGAACTGCCCGGAAAGCCGCACCGTGCCAGCCGGAACGCCCGCTGCGGGCAGCGCGTAAAAACACAACAAAACGGCGAGAAAAAAGTACACCATGGTGTACCGGTTCCCGCTTTGCTATAATTTGAAAAAACAAACGCAAAAATGAACAAAAGGGAGAAAGGATATGGCAGAAGAAATCATTACCAGTACAAATGCCGATACCGCGACCGACCACGAGTATAACGCCAGCGAGATCCAGGTGTTGAAAGGTCTGGAAGCGGTGCGCAAGCGCCCGGGTATGTATATCGGCTCCACCGGTGAGCGCGGTCTGCATCATCTGGTGTACGAGATCGTGGACAACGCCATTGACGAGGCGCTGGCCGGTTACTGCAACCACATCGAGGTCAAGATCCTGAAGGACAATATCATTCAGGTCACCGATAACGGCCGCGGCATCCCCGTGGACATTCAGGCCGATACCGGTCTGCCCGCCGTCACCGTGGTGTACACCATCCTGCACGCCGGCGGCAAGTTCGGCGGCGAGAACTCCGGCTACAAGGTGGCCGGCGGTCTGCACGGCGTGGGCGCTTCGGTGGTCAACGCCTGCTCCGAGTGGCTCACCGTCAATGTGCGCCGCGACGGCAAGGAGTACGAGCAGACCTTCCGGCGGGGCGACCCGGACGGCGCACTGAAGTGCATCGGCACGGTAGCCGAGGGCGTCACCGGCACCCGGGTCACCTTTAAACCCGACCCGGAGATGTTCAAGGACACCACCGTCTACGACTTCGACACGCTGGAAAAGCGCCTGCGGGAGGAAAGCTTCCTGAACGCCGGTGTCAAGATCACCCTGACCGATGAGCGCCAGCTGTACACCCCCGTGCTGGAGGATGGGCAGGAGGGCGAGCCCTGCTACCGCTCCGAGGTCATGTGCTACGAGGGCGGCATCAAGAGCTTTGTCACCTATCTGGGCGAAAAGCGCAAGCTGGAAGTGCTGCACCCCAACGTCATCTACCTCAAGGGACAGACCGACCGCGGCGTGGCAGAGATCGCTTTGCAGTACAATTCCAGCTACAACGAGCTGCTTCTGAGCTTTGCCAACAACGTCAACACCCCGGACGGCGGCACCCATGAAGAGGGCTTTAAAGCCAGCCTGACCCGCGTGTTCAACGACTACGGCCGCAGCCACGGCCTGCTGAAGGACAAGGACGAGAACCTGTCCGGCGCAGACGTGCGCGAGGGTCTGATCTGCGTCATCTCGGTCAAGCTGCAGGAGGCCGAATTTGAAGGCCAGACCAAGGCAAAGCTGGGCAATACCGAGATCCGCACCCTCGTTTCCAATATGGTATACTCCAAGCTGATGGAGTTCTTTGAGGAGAACCCCGGCGTGGCAAAGGCCATTTTTGAAAAAGCCACACAGGCCGCCCGCGCCCGCGCCGCCGCCAAAAAGGCCCGCGAACTGGTGCGCCGCAAGAGCGCGCTGGAGACCAGCCGGATGCCCGGCAAGCTGGCAGACTGCCGCGAAAAAGACCCCAGCCGCACCGAAATCTTCATCGTCGAGGGCGACTCTGCAGGCGGCTCTGCCAAGATGGGACGCGACTCTGCCATTCAGGCCATTCTGCCGCTGTGGGGCAAGATGCTGAACGTGGAAAAGGCCCGCGCCGATAAAATTTACGGCAACGACAAGCTGATGCCGGTGGTGCTGGCTTTGGGCTGCGGCATCGGTGACGAGTTCGATATCTCCAAGCTGCGGTACGACAAGGTGTTCATCATGGCCGATGCGGATGTGGACGGCTCCCACATCTGCACCCTGATGCTGACCTTCTTCTTCCGCTATATGCGCCCGCTGATCGAGCAGGGGCATGTGTATGTGGCACAGCCGCCCCTGTTCAAGGTGCAGAAGGGCAACACCATCAAGTACGCCTACAACGACGCGGAAATGGCCATCCTTTCGCAGGAGATGCCCGGCGCAAAGGTGAACCGCTATAAGGGCCTTGGTGAGATGAACCCCGAGCAGCTGTGGGAGACCACCATGAACCCGGACAACCGGGTCATCGTGCAGATCACCATCGAGGATGCCGAAAAGGCCGACGAAGCTTTTACCATCCTGATGGGCGATCAGGTGGAGCCCCGCCGCCGCTTTATCGAGACCAACGCCCAGTACGCAAAGCTGGACGTGTAAGACACGGAGGAACAAATGGAAGAAGATTATGTGATGATACCGGGCAGCGGAACCAAAAAGATCATCCGCGACGTCAAAAAGGAGATCGAAACGGCCTTCCTGGATTATTCCATGTCGGTCATCGTGTCCCGTGCCCTGCCCGATGTGCGGGACGGCTTGAAGCCCGTCCACCGCCGCATTCTGTACACCATGCACGAGCGCGGCAACGACCCCAGCCATGCATACCGCAAGTCTGCCGATACCGTTGGTGCAGTGCTGGGCTCTTACCACCCCCACGGCGACGCATCGGTCTACGACGCCATGGTACGTCTGGCACAGGACTTCTCGCTGCGCTATCCGCTGGTGGATGGTCAGGGTAACTTTGGTTCTGTGGACGGCGACCCCCCGGCTGCTTACCGTTACACCGAGGCCCGCATGAGCCGCATGGCGGTGGAGATGCTGACCGATATCGAGAAGGACACCATCGACTGGGACCCCAACTTTGACGAGACCAAAAAGGAGCCCAGCGTGCTGCCCTGCCGCTTCCCGAACCTGCTGGTCAACGGCAGTCAGGGCATTGCGGTCGGTATGGCCACCAACATCCCGCCCCACAACCTGAGCGAGGTCATTGACGGCTGCATTGCCTATATCGACGACCCGGACATCGACCTGCCCGGCCTGATGGAGCACATCAAGGGCCCGGACTTCCCCACCGCCGGCATCATCATGGGACGCAGCGGCATCCGCGCCGCCTACGCTACCGGACGCGGCAAGATCACCCTGCGCGGCCGCGCCACCATTGAGGAGACCAAGAACGGCCGCACCCAGATCGTCATTACGGAAATTCCCTATATGGTCAACAAGGCGCGCCTCATCGAGCACATGGCAGACCTTGTCAAGGAAAAGCGCATCGAGGGCATCACCGGCCTGAATGATGAGACCAACCGCAAGGGTATGCGCATCGTGGTGGATATCCGCAAGGACGCCAACGCACAGGTCATCCTGAACCAGCTGTACCAGTACACTCAGCTGCAGGATACCGTGGGCGTCATTATGCTGGCCATCGACCATAAGGTGCCCAAGGTGCTCACCCTGAAGCAGATGCTGCAGAAGTATGTGGAGTTTCAGGACGAGGTGGTGCGCCGCCGCACCCAGTACGACCTGAAAAAGGCCAAGGAGCGCGCCCACATTCTGGAAGGTCTGAAGAAGGCCACCGACATCGTGGACGAGCTGATCGCCACCATCCGCGCCTGCAAGGGCGGCATGGCAGAAGCCAAAGCTGCCATCATGGAGCAGTTCGGCTTTGACGACCCGCAGGCAGACGCCATCGTCAAGCTGCAGCTGGGTCGTCTGGCTGGTCTGGAAATTTTGAAGATCGAGGAAGAGCTGGCCAGCCTGCAGGCCAAGATCGAGGACTGGGAAGCCATTCTGGCCGATGACGCCCGGGTGCTTGCCATCGTCAAGGACGAGCTGCTGGACATGAAGAAGCGCTTCGGCGACGAGCGCCGCACCGAGATCCAGTCCGTGACCGGTGAGGTGGATATCGAGGATCTGATCGCCGAGGAGCAGTGTGTCTACACCCTGACCGAGGCCGGTTATATCAAGCGTCAGCTCAAGGCCACTTATCAGGCACAGCGCCGCGGCGGACGCGGCATCTCCGGCATGACCCGCAAGGAAGAGGATATCGTGCAGGAGATGTTCGTAGGCTCCACCCACGACTATGTGCTCTTTGTCACCGACCGGGGCCGTCTGTTCCGCATCAAGGGCTACACCATCGCCGAGGGCAGCCGCACCAGCAAGGGCATGAACATCGTCAACCTGCTGCAGCTGGCGGAGGGCGAAAAGGTCACCAACATGATCTGCCAGAGCAAGGATGCTGAGCAGTCGGGCGGCTATGTGACCATGGTCACCAAGCAGGGTCTGATCAAGCGCACCCCGCTGGAACAGTACGCCAACATCCGCAAGAGCGGCCTGATCGGCATTGCCCTGAACGAGGGCGACGCGCTGGCATGGACCCGCCTGACCTCCGGCCACGATATGCTCATCGTTGCTACCCGCAACGGTCAGGCCATCCGCTTCAACGAGGAAAACGCCCGCCCGATGGGTCGTAACGGCCACGGCGTGCGCGCCATCCGTCTGGCAGAGGGCGATGAAGTTGTCGGCGTGTGCATCTGCCGCGAGGGCGGCACGGTGCTGACCGTGACCGAGAACGGCAAGGGACGCCGCTCGGATATCGACACCTACCGCATCACCGCCCGCGGCGGCAAGGGCATCCGCAACTACGATGTGAGCCGCGACAAGGTTGCCGCCGTGAAAATCGTGGACGATGTGGATGACGTGCTGCTGAGCAGTCAGGAGGGCATCATCATTCGCCTGCACGCCAACGAGATCCCGCTGCAGAGCCGCTACGGCTCCGGCGTGCGGGTGATGCGTCTGGGCGAAAACGACAAGGTGATGGTGCTGGCACGCACCGACCACGACGACGAAGCACAGACCGAGAAGATCGACGCTTCTGAGGCCGAGGCCGAGCCCACCGCCGAGCAGCTGGCCGAGATGGAAGCCGCCGATGCTGCCGCCGCCACCGAAGCCCCGGAGGCAGACCCCGAGGAGAAGGAATAAGGCGCTGAGGGAAAACCCCTTCAGTCTTTGCTACGCAAAGCTAGCTCCCCCAAGGGGGCGCAAACCCTCTCAGGCGCTCCCGCGCCAGCTCTCCCGAAGGGAGAGCCAAGCCGTAAAGTTCATCGCTAAAGGATTAGGTGTAATGAGAAAGTTTCTGGCAGTGCTCTTGGCTCTCCCTTTGGGAGAGCTGGCAAAACCGTTAGGTTTTGACTGAGAGGGCGCAGACCAGCAGCACTTTCCCGCAGCGCCGCGCTTTCGTAGAAAGCGGCGCTGCAAATGCCGCTTGCCGTTACGACCCCTTCGGTGAAAATGCGTTTGGAGCGCTCCGCAGAGCGCGACAAACGTGAAATTATAAATAATTCTTCCGCTATTGATGTGCAGAGCGCAGCGGAGCACATTAAAAATCGTTTCACCGTCAGGTTTGTCTGGACTTCCCCTTGAATCTGTGCTAGAATAAACGAAATCACAATACCCGTGGGGGAGTAGCAGGCGCTTTGCAGAGCGCAGCAAGTCAACATAATGACCGCTTTCCGGTCTGGCTTGCTTTCATTTGCGAGACTCATGTGTTTTGGTGCGTGTTTGCCGCGCCCGTGCACATGGAGTGGATCTCAAAAAATCACCCGGTTCCGGACGTACAATGCGCCCGGGGCCGGGTTTTGTTTTGGTTTGGATTACGGTCAACAAACAGGAGGCAGACAGAATGGAATGGAGTTTTGTGTTTTTTCTCAACAGCGTTTTGCTGGGCGTGGGGCTGGCGATGGATGCGTTTTCGGTGTCCATGGCAAACGGTCTGCACGACCCGAAGATGACGAAAAGCGTCATGGTGAAGATCGCGGGCACCTTCGGCATTTTTCAGGCGACAATGCCCATGATCGGCTGGGTGTGCGTGCATACCATCGTGGAGCTGTTTGCGTCCTTTGAGCGTTTTATCCCGTGGATCGCGCTGGCACTGCTGGGCTACATCGGCGGCAAGATGCTGCTGGACGGCATCCGCGGCGAGGAAGCCGAAGAAGCGGCGCAGCTCAGCGCCGGGGCACTGTTCATGCAGGGCGTGGCTACCAGCATCGACGCCCTCTCGGTGGGCTTCACCATCTCGGAATACGGCTGGTTGATGGCGCTTACCGCCGCTATCATCATTGCGGTGGTCACCTTCTTCATCTGCATGGCGGGTCTGTGCATCGGCAAAAAGTTCGGCACACAGCTTTCCGGCAAGGCCAATATTCTGGGCGGTGTCATCCTCATTGGCATCGGGCTGGAGATCTTCATCACCGGGGTGTTCTGAAAAACAACGAATTTGCATAGAATTACTTTTCCTGCAAGCAAAGCAAAATACAGGATCAGAATGCTGAAATTTCAAGCTGATTTTTAAACAAAATTACAAAAAATAGAAAGGTGCTTGACAAGTCCGTTTGCGGGAACTAAGCTAGGGGCACAAATAGAAACATTCAGGGGTTCGTTTCTGCTTGGATCTTCAAACCAAAAACAGGAGGAACATCAAGATGAGATTGTCCAAGAAAATTGCGGCTGTCGCATTGGCAGCAGTCATGGCTGTTTCCATGCTGACGGCCTGCGGCAGCACCGATGCACCCAGTTCCAGCAATCCTGGCAGCAGCTCCAGCTCCAGTTCCAGCAGCAACTCCAGCTCCAGCAGTTCCAGCTCCAGCAGCTCCAGCTCCAGCAGCTCCGGAACTGGCAGCGAAGACAAAAATGAGACCATTGCCTATGAAAAGAGCCGGACGGCAAAATTCTACCAGAAGCTTGGAACCGGCAACTATACGATGAACGAAACACTGAAGTTCGAGCAAGTCAGCGAGAGTATGACTGGCGATATGCTGGTCTCGACCGATGGAAGCCGCGTTTATGTAGATCTCACGGTGCGGGCGCAGGGCACGAAAGCGAGCCAGATCGTTTTGCTCGATCTGAAAACGCAGAAGGGATGGTATATTACTCCGTATAAAAAGCCGAGCGCAGATGGTAAGCTTGGTGAATATACGGTTAGGAGCATAAAGGGCAAGCTACAGGATCAAATCAGCCCGGTCAATCCGATTGTGGGACTGGCGTTCAAACAGGAAACGAAGGGCGATTCTTATATTGAGACCCAGACCACAGAGATGGAGGCCATCTCCTTTGTCTACAAAGGCAACAGCAGTGTGCCGGAGTATGCAGAAATCAAACAGTATAATGAGGACGGCGTGGAAACAGCAACGGTGCGCGTAGAGTACAGCAACTTTAAATCTCAGGTAGATGCAAAGTATCTGGACTTTGAGACGATCCTGAAGCTGTATATCGATGTCACTGATAAGAAGCCGAGCACGGTTCAGGCTCAGGAGCCCAGCATTGCAAGCCTGATCATCGGCTAAAGCGCGTTTTTCTGAACAAAATACAACAATAACGAGAGCCTCCCGGCGCGCCGGGAGGCTCTCGTTTCTTTGTTCCCCGTGGAACAATTTTGCATTATTTCACGGTCTCCGGCTCAAAAAAGTCGGCGTATTCCTCGGTCAGCTTGCTGCCAAGGCGGCGGATGCCGCCGTACAGATGCCGCTCCACCAGCGGCTCAAAGGCGGCAAGGTCGCATCGCTCAATGGCGTTCAGCAGGTTGCGGTGGTCGGCGATCACCTCGTCCAGCCCGCCGGTGGTCATGGTGTCCAGCATACGGAACCGGCTGTAATCGGCGTGGGCGTTCTGTAAGGTGCTCCACAGGTACATCTTGTCCATGGCGGCAAACCATGTTTCGTGCAGGCGGCAGTCCATCTCGTACAGCTTGTTGAAGTCCGGGTTCTCGGCGCGCGCCAGCGCTTCGTAGGCGTCCACCCGTGCGCGGATCTGCGCACGCTGCGCCGGGGTGGCGATGGGGGCAAAGTCCCGCAGAATGCGCCCCTCCACGGCGGTGCGCTCGTAAATCAGCTCGTCCACGATGCGCCGGTTCAGCCGGGTGACGGTGGTGCCCTTGTAGGGCACGATGCGCACCAGCCCGTTTTCCTGCAATTTTTGCAGCACCACCCGGATCAGGGAGCGCGGCGCACCGAACCGGGCGCACAGCGGGTTCTCGCTCAGCGAAGAGCCGGGACGGATGGTCAGGTCGATGATCTCCCGCTCCAGCACGGCGTAAATTTCGGCATCAGTCTTGTATTGCTGTTCCATATCACTCACCTAATTGAAATGATGATTCCTTTAGCGGGCTCGCCCTCTCCACCTGTTACCGGCTCCGTTGCAATCATGGAAAGGCTTCTCGTTACACTTGACGCTTTGATGCAAAGGTCAACGGCGTGCGCCCTCTCAGTCATCGCTGCGCGATGCCAGCTCCCCCAAAGGGGGAGCCAAGAGCACTGCCGGAAACTTTCTCTTTACACCTGATACTTTAGCAACGAACTTTAGACCTTGGCTCTCCCCTTGGGAGAGCTGGCGCGGGAGCGCCTGAGAGGGCGAAATGAGCAACAGCCTTATTCCAAAAACTCCTTCCACGGTGCGGCGGCGGGCAGGGGCAGAGAAAAGGCCATGGGCTTGCCGGTGTCCGGGTGCACAAAGCGCAGCCCGCAGCTTTGCAGGGCAATGCTGCCCTTTTGGCGGCTGCCGTATTTGCCGTCGCCGTACAGCGGGTGCTTGCGGCTGGCAAACTGCACCCGGATCTGATGGGTGCGCCCGGTGTGCAGGGTGATCTCGGCAAGGCTGTTCTCCCCTGCCGTGGCAAGGATGCGGTATTCCAGCACAGCTTCCCGCACCCCCTTGCGGGGACGGCTGACCGGGAACACCCTGCCCTTGCGGCTGTCCTTGAACAGGTAGTCCCGCAGCACCCCGGCGGCGGGCAGCTGCGCGTCCGGCACACCGGCGAGAACTGCGCGGTACTGCTTGACAAACTGCGGCGCGGCGGCTTTGCCCTCGGCGCGGCCATCCTGCACGGCGTAGGCGTCCTGACTTTGGGTCACCTGACGGCTCAGGGCGGCGGCAGCTGCCGGGGTGCGGGCATAGACCATCAACCCGGACACACCGGTGTCCAACCGGTGCACCACCCCCACAAAGGCGTCGGGCGCGTTCCAGTGTGCCCGCAGCGCAGCGGGCACGCCCTCCTCGCTGGAAAGCCCGGCGGGCTTGTCCAGCACCACAAGGGCGGCGTCCTCGTATAAGATCACAGCTTGCCCTCGTCCAGCAGAGCCTTCAGCTTCAGGATGCCCGCAATGGTCTTACCGTCTTTGATTTCGCCGCTCATGACCATCTGATAGGCCTTTTCCAGTGGCACACGGTCGGGGGTCAGGAACTCGTCTGCATCAAGGTGCATCTTGGTCTCGTGCAGACCGGTGGCTACCCAAGTATAGATGACCTCGGTATCGTAGCCCACAGTGGGGTAGAATTCGCCCAGCGAGATGTAGTTGTCGGCGGTCAGGCCGCACTCCTCTTCCAGCTCCCGCTTGGCAGCTTCAAAGGGGTCCTCGCCCTTTTCCAGCTTACCGGCGGGCAGCTCCCACAGCTGCTGCTGCATGGCATAGCGGAACTGCCGCACCATGCAGATGGTGCCGTCTGCAAAATAAGGCAGGATGCAGGCACCGCCGTGGTGATGCACCACCTCGCGGGTAGCGGTCTTGCCGTTTTCCAGCAGCGCGGTGTCCTTGGTTAGGGTGATGACCCGCCCCTCGAACAGGGTCTCGCTGGAGAGAGTTTTTTCAAAGTGTACGGTATCGTTCATTTGTTTTACGCCCCTTTTCCGGCGCAGTGCCGGTTTTATGCTCTCAGTTTACGGCAAAGTACGGTTTGTTGTCAATAAAGATATGATAAATACAAGAGGGGGGACGATTTGGAATGGCCTCCGCTTGCGCTCTGGCCATGTTCAGCGGAAAGAATATTTATAATTTCGCAATTCTGGAAAATCTGCGGATTTTCCAGAATTGCCTTTTCACGGGAGGGGTCGTGGAGGAAAACGGCATTTGCAGCGCCGCTTTCTGCGAAAGCGCGGCGCTGCGGGTTAGCGTCCTCGCCCTCTCAGTCAAACCCTAACGGTTTTGCCAGCTCTCCCAAAGGGAGAGCCAAGAGCACGCCCGGAAACTTTGCGCTTGAACCGGAAACTGTATCGCTACCGCTGAAGCCTTCACCCACCGGGGGAAGGTGGCGCGTAGCGCCGGATGAGGGGCAGGGCGCAGTTGAAGGAAAATTACCCCTCATCCGTCACCTGCGGTGACACCTTCCCCCCAAGGGGTGAAGGCTTATGCACTGCCGGAAGCTTCCTCGTTGTACCTAATACTTTAGTATCGAGGCTAACGGCTTGGCTCCCCCTTCGGGGGAGCTGGCGCGGGAGCGCCTGAGAGGGCTTACCCACCCCAAAATCAAAAATCTGCATCACTGCTTGCTTTAGCGCACTAAAGAAAGTACAAAACCGCTAAAAAATTTCTTAATTTTTGGTGCGTTTGTCGGGCGGTTTGCGTTTACTTTATTGCCGGAATCTGCTATTATAGTATACAAGCAATAGTGCCTTTTATGGGGTTCTCCGGTCCCAGCGGGCATATTGCCCCGCGCAAAAGGTACCAAATTCTGAATAATGGAGGAAGAAAAATGCCTAGAGCAAAGCAAACTATGGATGGCAATACCGCTGCCGCCCATGTAGCGTATGCCTACACGGACGTGGCTGCCATCTACCCCATTACCCCGTCTTCTCCGATGGCTGACTCTGTGGACCAGTGGTCTGCAGCCGGCCAGAAGAACATCTTCGGCAATCAGGTCAAGGTCGTTGAGATGGAGTCCGAGGCCGGCGCCGCTGGTGCTGTCCACGGCTCTCTGGGTGCAGGTGCTGTTACCACCACCTTCACCGCTTCTCAGGGCCTGCTGCTGATGATCCCCAACATGTACAAGATCGCTGCTGAGCAGCTGCCCTGCGTGTTCGATGTTTCTGCACGTACCGTTGCTACCCAGTCCCTGAACATCTTTGGTGATCACAGCGACGTTATGGCTTGCCGCCAGACCGGCTTTGCAATGCTGGTCGAGAGCAGCGTGCAGGAAGTTATGGATCTGTCCCCTGTCGCACATCTGTGCGCCATCGAGGGCAAGGTTCCCTTCCTGAACTTCTTCGATGGCTTCCGTACCTCTCACGAGTACCAGAAGATCGAGAAGTGGGACTACGCTGATCTGAAGGAAATGTGCAACATGGAGGCTGTTGAGGAGTTCCGCAAGAAGGCTCTGAACCCCGAAAGCCCCAAGATGCGCGGTTCCCACGAGAACGGCGACGTGTTCTTCCAGCACCGCGAGGCCTGCAACAGCGTTTACAACGCTCTGCCGGCTGTTGTTGAGAAGTACATGGCTAAGATCAACGCAAAGCTGGGCACCAACTACGATCTGTTCAACTACTACGGCGCAGCCGATGCTGACCGCGTGATCGTTGCTATGGGTTCCATCTGCGACGTTGCTGACGAGGTCATCGACTACCTGAACGCCAAGGGCGAGAAGGTCGGTATCATCAAGGTTCGCCTGTACCGTCCCTGGGTGTCCTCCGCTCTGCTGAAGGTCCTGCCCAAGACCGCCAAGAAGGTGGCTGTGCTGGACCGCACCAAGGAGCCCGGCTCTCTGGGCGAGCCCCTGTATCTGGATGTTGCCGCTACCCTGCGTGAGGCTGGCCTGAACGATGTCGTTCTGACCGGCGGCCGCTACGGTCTGGGCAGCAAGGACACTCCCCCGTCCTCCATCTTCGCTCTGTACAAGGAGCTGGAGAAGGATCAGCCGAAGGAGCGTTTCACTCTGGGTATCACCGATGACGTCACCTTCCTGTCCCTGCCCGAGGTCAAGCCCGCTCCCATCACCGCAGCTGCTGGCACCAAGGAGTGCAAGTTCTGGGGTCTGGGCGGCGACGGCACCGTCGGCGCAAACAAGAACTCCGTCAAGATCATTGGCGACCATACCGACAAGTATGTTCAGGCATACTTCCAGTATGACTCCAAGAAGACCGGCGGCGTGACCATCAGCCACCTGCGTTTTGGCGACAAGCCCATCCGCAGCCCCTACTACATCAACCAGGCTGACTTCGTGGCCTGCCACAACCCCGCTTACATCCACATGGGCATGAAGATGGTTCAGGATGTCAAGCCCGGCGGCGTGTTCATGATCAACTGCCAGTGGTCCGATGAGGAGCTGGGCCAGCACCTGAACGCCGAGGCAAAGAAGTATATCGCTGACAACAACATCCAGCTGTATACCATCAATGCTATCGATAAGGCTATCGAGATCGGCATGGGCAAGCGCACCAACACCATCCTGCAGGCTGCATTCTTCAAGCTGGCTGACGTCATGCCTATCGATGACGCCGTCAACTTCATGAAGCAGGCCGCTCAGAAGAGCTACGGCAAGAAGGGCCAGGACGTCGTTGAGATGAACTGGAAGGCCATTGACGCAGGCGTTGACGCTATCCACAAGGTAGACGTGCCCGCATCCTGGTCCAACCCCGAGGCTGATCCCGCACCCAAGGCTCTGGCTGGCCGTCCGGAACTGGTCAAGCAGATCCGCGACGTCATGGAGCCCATTGCCCGTATGGACGGCGACAGCCTGCCTGTCTCCTCCTTCGTGGCAAATGCAAACGGCGAGTGGGAGCAGGGCGCTTCTGCATACGAGAAGCGCGGCACCGCTGTCAACGTCCCCGAGTGGGATGCTGCAAAGTGCGTTGGCTGCAACCAGTGCGCATTCGTGTGCTCTCATGCAACCATCCGTCCCTTCCTGCTGACCGCTGACGAGCTGGCAGCTGCTCCTGCCCAGACCAAGAGCCGCGATAACAAGCTGACCCCCGAGTACAAGTTTGTTATGGCTGTTTCTCCGCTGGACTGCATGGGCTGCGGCGAGTGCGTCACCGTCTGCCCCACCAAGGCTATCACCATGGTTCCTCAGGACAGCCAGGCCGATCAGCAGGCAGTCTTTGACTACTGCGTGGCCAACATCTCCAAGAAGGCTACCAAGATGGCTGATGACACCGTCATGGGCTCTCAGTTCAACCAGCCCCTGCTGGAGTTCTCTGGCTCCTGCGCAGGCTGTGCCGAGACCTCTTACGCTCGCCTGATCACTCAGCTGTTCGGCGAGAAGATGTACATCTCCAACGCTACCGGCTGCTCCTCCATCTGGGGCGGCACCGCTTCCATCTCTCCGTACACCGTCAACAAGGACAGCGGCCATGGTCCTGCATGGTGCAACTCCCTGTTCGAGGATAACGCAGAGCATGGTCTGGGCCTGTACATCGGCCAGAAGACCATCCGCGAGAACCTGATCAAGGAGATCGCAGAGGTTGCTGGTTCCGACAAGGCTTCTGCTGAGCTGAAGGCTGCTTACGAGAAGTTCATCGCAACCAAGAACAACACCAAGGCCAACGACGAGCCCGCAAAGGCCCTGATCGCTGAGCTGGAGAAGGCTGCTGCTGCCGGCTGCGAGAAGTCTGCAGAGATCCTGAAGAGCAAGCAGTACATCGCCAAGAAGTCCGTCTGGATCTTCGGCGGCGACGGCTGGGCATACGACATCGGCTTCGGCGGTCTGGATCATGTTCTGGCTTCCGGCGAGGACGTCAACGTGATGGTCTTCGATACTGAGATGTACTCCAACACCGGTGGACAGGCTTCCAAGGCCTCCAACATCGGCGAGGTCTGCCAGTTCGCTGCTGCAGGTAAGGAGATCAGCAAGAAGAGCCTGTCCGAGATCGCAATGACCTACGGTTACATCTATGTTGCTCAGATCGCTCTGGGCGCTAACATGAACCAGGCTGTCAAGGCTATTGCCGAGGCTGAGGCTTACCCCGGCCCCTCTCTGATCATCGGCTACGCTCCCTGCGAGCTGCACGGTGTCAAGGGCGGCATGACCAACTGCCAGAACGAGATGAAGAAGGCAGTCGAGGCTGGCTACTGGAACCTGTTCACCTTCAACCCCGCCAACAAGGCACAGGGCAAGAACCCCTTCACCCTGACCTCCAAGGCTGTGGACAACGAGAAGTATCAGGCTCTGCTGGCAAACGAGACCCGTTACAGCCGTCTGACTCGTGCCTTCCCCGAGCGTGCTAAGGAGCTGTTCGCTCGCAACCAGGAGGTTGCAAACGACCGCTACGAGCACCTGACCCGTCTGGTCGAGCTGTACAAGTAAGCTGTTTTTAAGCAGCGGCACAGACATCAAATGAACCAGCGGCCCCTGCTCTTTCCCGTGTGAAGAGTGGCAGCCCCGCATCGGCGGTTACTGCGCAATGCAGCGGTGCGGAACTGTGGAATTTGCCTTTGCCGTGCACAGAACAGGCTGAACGTTTTGCCCTGTACCTGACAGAACGGTCGAAAAACCTGATTTCATTCCCCTCCTTTTGCGCAGGGGCTTGAGATACCAAAGCGCCCGCGAGGGCCCTTGAGAGCACACCCCGCGTGTGTCAGGAGCATAAGGTCTGCGTGCAGATACCTTGCTCCGCCTGCGGCATAAGACCTGCCTTGCAGGGATCTTGCCCCAGTGAAAAAACTGCATCAGTTTTTAGCGCCCCGTTCACCGCAAGGTGACCGGGGCGTATTTTTGTGCAAATGAAACTATAAGCCCGGAGCGTCCGCAGACGCTCCGGGCTTATAGTTTGACGAAATAAAAGTTATTTGTTCGTCACAAATTCAATTTTGACATTCATCCCCATACCAGCCGCAAGGCGCTGCAAGGTGCGCAGAGAAGGATTTGCATTCCCTCGTTCCAGTTTGCTGATATCGGCCTGTGCAATGCCGGTGCGCTCCGAAAGCTGTTTCTGGGTCAGACCGCTTTCCTTCCGGGCATCGAGCATAGCCTGTGCAATGGTAAGCTCCGGCTGAAGAGCATCCCATTCGGCCTTAAAGGAAGGCCGCTGTAATTGTTCATTCAAATAATTCCGAAAATCACTCATGAGGAACTCTCCTTTCGATAAAAATAGTCCGCACGATACTTTTGCGCCAGTGCAATTTCCTCCGGCGGTGTTTTTTGCGTCTTTTTGACAAAGCCATTTGTCAGGATGATCTGATGCCCGACCACGAAGAAATACAAGATGCGCGTTATGTTGCTGCTTTGCTTGGCACGCAATTCAAAAATACCATCTCCCAATGATTTGGAATAAGGCTCCCGCAGTTGTGTGCCATTGGTTTCCAATAGAGAGATCGTGCCTAAAAGCTTTGCCAGCATTTTGTCGTCCAGTGTATTCAGAAAATCACGAACCGGGCAGCTGCCGTCTGCTTTATAATAAAAATTTACTTCAAAAGCAGACATTTTCAGCATCCTTTCCGTTTGGTGGTACCCTACTATTATAATATAGGATAAAACAAATATTGTCAAGAAAAGTTTTTATCACAAAATCTTCCAGAATTTTCCGCTTCCTTTTTACAGTTTCTTCATAGCTTCTTAACGAAATGAATGGTGAAAGCTGTTATACTTTTGCCATGGGAAGCGGGGCCGCAACCACTTCCCAAGTAACATGATTCCTCCTCACACCAAGGCAATATCCAAGCAAAACACCCTTCTCTGTGCGCCGCAACACGGAGAAGGGTGTTTTGTTTCTGTAAGACGCCGTAAAAATCTTTGCAAAACCTCGCTTTAGGGTTGACCCCATTTTTTTGCGGCGCTATAATAAAAAAGGATATAGCCAGTGCAGCGCCTGGCGCGGGTGCTGCGGAATTTACGAAAACTGGGAGGTGAACGCAGGACAATGGACCCTGATCATAGTCGAAGTAGCTCCACCGATGCGGTAGATCGGACAACAAAAAGTACTGCGTTCGCCTTTTTGCCCCCGGCGGCTTAAAAAGCCCCGGCATAGGAAAGGCGCGGCTTTGCGTGCGCGGAAACGGCTGCTTTTGCGGCATTCCGGCACCGGGCGGCGCGTTTTTTGTTTCCCGACCTGCTGCATCCTCCGGCGCGGAGAAAGCGCTCCGTGCCGTATAGTGTCCAGAGGAGGTAGCCCATGGAAATGGAAGAAAAGAAGCTGGAAACCAACACGGAACAGAACCTGCCGGTGCAGGAGCTGCCCGCCGATATCCCCGCCGAGGTGCGTCAGAAGCTGGCCGAGGACCTGAACGAGGAAGCCACCGAGGACCTGAAGCAGGATATGCGGGAGGCAGAGCGGGAGGAAGCCAATGACGAAGAGGTCAAGGCAAACCCCGAGATGCTGACCAAGAGCCGTCTGCTGAAGCTGCTGATCAAAAAGCAGTACGTCAAGCTGCGCGAGGTGACCGAGGAAGAGCAGCCCGCCGACTTAGCCGAGCTGCTGGAGGAGCTGGACGAGAACAACCGTCTGGTGGTATTCCGTCTGCTGAAAAAGGAAGTTGCCACCGAAGCTTTTGCCTATATGTCCGACGAAGCCCGGGACGATCTGGTAAACGCCTTCTCGGACGTGGAGCTGGTGAGCGCCATCGAGGAGATGAGCTTGGACGATGCCGCCGACCTGCTGGAAGATATGCCCGCAGGCGTGGTCAAGCGGGTGCTGGAAAAATCCTCCCGGGAGACCCGCGAGAGCCTGAACAAGCTGCTGAACTACCCGGAAAGCTCTGCCGGCAGCCTGATGACCCCGGAATATGTGCGTCTGCGCATGGATATGACGGTGGAACAGGCTTTTGCCGCCATCCGCAAGCAGGGCGAGAACGCCGAGACCGTCTACACCTGCTATGTGGTGGAGAGCAACCGGCTGCAGGGCGTTGTCTCTGCCCGCAATCTGCTGCTGGCAGACCCCAAGACCCCCATCACGGAGATCATGGAGGACAATCTGGTCACCGTGAAGGTCACTGACGATCAGGAGTTTGTGGCCCGTGAGATGCAGCGCTACGACTTTACCGCCATGCCTGTTCTGGACAACGAGGGCATGTTCGTGGGTATCATCACCATCGACGATGCCATCGACGTTCTGACCGACGAGAGCACCGAGGATATGCAGAAGATGGCTGCTATTCTCCCGGATGACGACGCCACCACCTACTTCGGCACCAGCGTGTGGACCCACGCAAAGCAGCGCATCCCGTGGCTGCTGATTTTGATGCTGTCCGCTACCTTTACCGGCATGGTCACCACCCACTACGAGGAAGCCTTTGTCAGCCTGCCGCTGCTGGTCTCCTTCATGCCCATGCTGATGGATACCGCCGGTAACTGCGGCAACCAGATCAGCACCCTGATGGTGCGCGGTCTGGCACTGGGCGAGGTAGAGCCCGCCGACTTTATGCGGGTGCTGGCCAAGGAGCTGCGGGTGTCTGCCATCGTGGGCGCAGTGCTGGGCATCGTGAATGGCCTGCGCATCTACCTGATGTACACCTTCCTCTTCCCCGGCCAGTACGCCAACGTGATGGGCTACGCCATCGTGGTCAGCGTATCGCTGTTCTTCAGCGTCATTCTGGCAAAGCTGGTGGGCGGTATGCTGCCGCTTGCCGCCAAAAAGCTGGGTGCCGACCCCGCCATTATGGCTACTCCCTTCATCACTACCATCGTGGACGCTTGCAGCCTGATCCTCTATTTCCAGATCGCACAGCTGGTGTTCCGCAATATGATGTAAAGAAAAAAGCAATGCCGGACGGTCTGCGGACCGCCCGGCATTTTTTGTGGGGAGCTCCCTCAGTCAAAACCTATCGGTTTTGCCAGCTCCCTCTGGGAGGGAGCCTCTGGCGCGACGGCAAAGTTTCTCATTGCTCTTGAAACTTTAGCGATAAGGCTGGCGGCGTGCGCCCTCTCCGTCTTTGCTTCGCAAATCCACCTCTCCCAAAGGGAGAGGCAAGAGCGCTGCCGGAAGCTTTCTCATTGCACCTAATACTTTAGTATCGAGGTTAACGGCTTGGCTCTCCCTTCGGGAGAGCTGGCGCGGGAGCGCCTGAGAGGGCGAGGGGGGGAACTCCTCCGCCGCGCCTGCGGGGTAAAAACAGTGTGGAAAACCACAGTTTGTGTCCGTTTTCCACACCGGGTTTTTCTCCCCGGCGGTTTGTGGAAAACTGCCCCGGGGGAGATTCCAGATTGGAGAAAAGCAAACCCGTAAGCCGGAGTAAACTGTAAAAAGAAAAGAAAAACCTTCGACTTTCTTTTTTATAAAAGGCAGATTGCCCACATTTTTGCCCACAAATTTCCAGAATGCGGCGGCATCCATTACGGCTTGTATAGGGCTTTCCCCCACCGGATGTGGAAAACTATGTGGAAAAGGTGGAAAACATCGTTGGAAACTGCGCCTCTTTTTCACAAAAACGGTGGAAAACCCGGTGGAAAAAGTGAAAAGTTCATTCCAGACCGGATAGTCCATACAATTTTCGGTTGTCCTTTTGGGACTTGAAACCCGCATGAATGCTGTGCTTTTCCCGCCTTTTCCACACTCCGGCGGCTGCGGTGTGAAAAAACTGCGCGTGCAGCCTGTCTGCCGGGAAAGAAAGTGCAGTTTCAACGCCTTCCGCGTGGATTTTCTTGAATGCGGGGGCCTGTCATGGTAAAATAGGGGTAACATGAAACTGGCGGGGCATCCCGCAACGGAGGCGAAACACATGAACAACTGGCTGAACAGGCTGGAGCGCAAGTATGGCCGCTATGGCATCCCGAACCTGACCAATATTCTGGTGGCGGGGCAGATCTTAGTGCTGGCCATCGAGCTGTTTGTTGACCGTACCATTTCCTTCTGGCTGGGGCTCAGCCGCAGCCTGCTGCTGCAAGGGCAGGTCTGGCGGGTGATCAGCTTTATATTCATTCCCTTTTCCGGCGGCAGCATCCTCAGCGTGGTGCTGGGCATCTACTTCACATGGTTTATCGGCACGGCGCTGGAACGGGAGTGGGGCGATTTCCGCTACACGGTGTATCTGCTGTCCGGCGTGCTGGGCACGGTGCTGGGCTGTCTGCTCACCGGCGTGACCGCCAGCACCTACTGTCTGTCTCTCTCCCTGCTGCTGGCTTTTGCCATGCTCTACCCGGAGGTGCAGCTGCTGCTCTTCTTCGTCATCCCCATCCGGGTGAAATATTTCGGCGTTTTCGCGGCAGTGCTGTGGGTGTTCGGCTTTCTGGGCGCATCCCTGCCCGGCAAGCTGGACTACCTGTTGTCCATGCTCAACGTCTGGCTCTTCTTTGCCCCCATGGCCTACCGCTCCCTCCGCGCATGGGTGCGCCGGGAGCAGTGGAAGAGGAAGAATAGAAGGTAAATCCTCCCGTGAAAATGGAATCCCGGAGCGTCCGCAGACGCTCCGGTATTCCGAAATATAAAATAAATCTTACCGTCTCACAAAAGGAGTACCCTCATCATGATGCTGGACCGCATGGAAGGCAACGCAGAACTGAAAACCAGCGTGCAGCAGATGCTGGCCACCCGCCGGCTGACCCATAGCGTGCTGCTGGTGGGCGAAGCAGGTCTTGGCACCGGCTTTGCCGCCCGCTGCATCGCCGCCGACTACCTCTACCCCGCCGGCGGTGCCGCCGCCGAAGCGCTGCTGCGGGGCGAGTGCTGCCGCGCCGTGGCAAAAGCCGGTAAGCGCGACAGCGGCACGGTGGAGACCGGCATCGTGCGGGAAGCCATCTCGGTGTCCGGTATGGGCAGCGGCGGGAAGTATCTGGTGGGTCAGGTCACTGCCATGCGCAGCGAAATTTTCAACACCAGCCTTTCCGCCGAGGGGCGCGCCGTGCTTTTGTATCATGTGGAGCGGATGAACGAGGAATCTGCCAACGCCCTGCTCAAGGTCATGGAAGAGCCCCCGGAAGGGGTGCTGTTTCTGCTCACGGCGGATTCTCTGGCCAGCGTGCTGCCCACCATCCGCAGCCGCTGCGTCAGCTTTGCGGTGGCACCGGTGTCCCCCGCCGACTGCACCCGCTACTGCGCGGCGCAGGGGGTGGACAAAAAAACAGCCGCACTGTACAGTGAGCTGTTCGATGGTCATATCGGCACGGTGCTGGCGGTCGCCCGGGACGAAGCCCGCGCCGCACAGGTGGAAAAGGCACTGGAGCTTGCCCGCGCCGCCGCCGCCCGGGATAGCTACACCGCCGCTGTGCTGCTTGCCGCCTACGAAAAGGATAAAGCTGCCGCCGCCGCCCTGCTGACCGATTTCCGCGCCGTGGCAGCGGCAGGTCTGCGCAGCAGCCCCCGCGCCCCGGTGCAGGGCACACAGGCGCGGCAGGCGGTGCGTCTGGCAGATGCCGCCTTGCAGCGGCTGGGCGCACAGGTAAACCCAAAAGTGGTGCTGACGGTGTTTGCGGCAAAGCTGCGCACCGTTTAAATAACGAAACAACAAGAAATCCCTCCGGCGCTTGCGGTACACCGGAGGGATTTCTTGTTTGGGGTATTGCTTTGGTGTGAGGAGGAATCATGTGCGGGGAAGTGGTTGCGGCCCCACTGTCCCTGCAAGATACAGTATACCCGATTTTACGAAAAAAGTCATTACATTTCTGTGAAAAATCAAAAAAGTTCTTGAAACTTTGTACCGCAGTGCGAAAAAATACAAAATGAAACGTTTAAGGAAACCCTCACCCGTTTTTCATCTGCTCTGCGTGCAGTTTTCCGTGCTCTACATAGTGCGCGGCGTTGTGCAGGTTGGCTTCCACCTGCGCGGCGCTCACCTGCTTGATGACCCGGGCGGGCACGCCCACCGCCACCGAGTTGTCCGGGATGACCATGCCCTCCGGCACCAGCGCCCCTGCTCCGATGATGCAGTTTTTGCCCACAACACAGTGGTTCAGCAATGTGGCGTGCATCCCGATTAAACTGCCGTCCCCTACGGTGCAGCCGTGCACCAGTGCGCAGTGCCCTACCGTGACGTTTTCGCCAAGGGTCACGCAGCCGCCAATGTCGCAGTGCAGCACCGCGTTGTCCTGCACGTTGCTGTTTTTGCCGATGGTCAGGGTGCCGTCATCCCCGCGCAGCACCGCACCGTACCAGACGGTGGAGCCGGGCTTTAAAACCACATCTCCCTGCACGGTAGCGCTGGGGGCTACAAAAGCTGCGCCTTCATCGCGGGGCGTTTTTCCACAAAAGGATAAGAACATTGTTAAAAACCACCTTTCTCTTTTGGTTCTTTTATGGTATTCTTATAAGTAAGGAACAAAAATGTGCGCGCCGGTTTTGCCGGAGCGGGATTCAAGGGGGTACCTTCATGCTTCACAACACGTTCTGCCGCCGGTTGGCGGCACTGGTGCTCACGCTGGCGGTCGCCGTCAGTGCAGTGCTGCCGGTATTTGCAGTATACCCCATGCCCGTCCAGACTGCAACAGAGACTGAGGCGGTGTATCTGTTCAACGCGGACACCGGCAAAACCATCCTGAGCCAGAACGCCGACCAGCAGAAATATGTGGCAAGCCTGACCAAGCTGATGACCGCCCTGCTGCTGGTGGAAAGCGGCAAGGACCTGAACGGTGAAGTGACCGTGCCCACCGATTTAACGCAGGAGTTCAAGGATATCCAGAACGCCAACGGCACCACCATAGGGCTGCGCATCGGCGAGACTGTGCGCCGCATCGACCTGCTGAACGCCATGCTCATCGTCAGCGCCAACGACGCCGCCAGCGTCATTGCGTGGGACGTGGGGGGCAGCGTGGTGGGTTTTGTGCAGCAGATGAACGCCCGGGCGGCGGAGCTGGGCTGCACCGGCACGAACTTTACCTGTGCCCACGGCCTGTTTGACTACGGCAACGTGTCCACCGCGCAGGATCTGGCAAAGATCGCCGCCGCCTGCGCGGAGAACCAGACCTTTGCACAGGTGGCAGGTACCGCCAGCTACGTGCTGCCTGCCACCAACCTGCGCAAGGCCGAGTACACTATCAGCAGCTCCAACAGCCTGATGAACAGCGAAAGCGACAACTACCGGGAGTATGTCCAGTGGGTCAAGGGCGGCTTTACCACGCTGGCAGGCCGCTGTATCGTGGCCTTTGCCCAGCAGGACGGCCACAGCTACGGGCTGGTGATCCTTGGCTGCGACACGCTGGATCACCTGTTTGCCGCGTGTGACGACCTTTTTGACTGGGCCTTTGCCAGCTTTGCCGACCGGCCGCTGGTGGATACCAAGACCGTGCTGACCACCGTAGACCTGAACAAGTGCCGCACCGAGCCGGCTGTGGAGCTGTACGCCGCCGCACCGGTCAGCGGCTACGGCCACAGCGACGATAAGGTAAGCTATTCCTTCGACCTGCCCGAGAGCGTCTCTGCTACCGTCAAGGAGGGCCAGAAGCTGGGCACCGCCACCGTCTATCTGGACGGCTACGAGGTGGGAAAGGTAGACCTTGTGACCCACCGGGAGTATGTGTCGGACTTCCGCACCGATATCAAGGCCACCCTGCTGCTGCTCTGCGCCCTGATCCTGATTCTGTGCGCACTGGGCTTTGTCACCCTGCGCTGCGGCGGCGGGATGACCCTTAACCAGCGCCGCCGCCAGATGAAACGGAGAAGATAAAAAATAACTCCCTCAGTCAAAACCTGACGGTTTTGCCAGCTCCCTCGGAGAGGGAGCCTCTGGCGCGGCGGGAAGATTTCTCATTGCGCTTGAAACTTTAGTGACAGGGCTAACGGCGTGCGCCCTCTCCGTCATCGCTGCGCGATGCCACCTCTCCCAAAGGGAGAGGCAAGAGCACTACCGGAAGCTTCCTCATTATTCCTAATACTTTAGTGCTGAACTTTACGGCTTGGCTCCCCCTTCGGGGGAGCTGGCGCGGGAGCGCCTGAGAGGGTTAGCTCACTAGAAATAAGCAAAAGGGGCTGGTGCACGGTTGTGCATCGGCCCCTTTTTATAATTATACTGCTCCGTAGATGCCGTGCACCGACACTTCCCCGGTGAAAACGTGCTGCTCGCCGGCATCGGTGCGCACCACTAAACGCCCCTCGGCGTCCACGTCCACGGCTTCGCCTGCGCCCTGACTGCCGTCCGGCAGGTCAAAGGTGACCCGGCGGCCCAGATTGATGCAGGCGGCCTTGTACTCCTCCCGGAAGGGCGCAAAGCCGTCCCGGGCAAAGGTGTACAGGTTGCGGTCAAAGCCGAAATCGGTCAGCCCCTCCGCCAGCCATGCGGGGTCGGTGGCAAGATCCACCGCAGCGCCCTGCAAGGCCAGCGAGGTGCCGTGGGGCAGGTCGGCGGCGTCAAAATAGCTCTGGGGCTGGGCAAGGTTGATGCCGATGCCGCACAGGATGCCGCGCCCCTGCTGCTGGTAGCCGTAGCTTACGCTCTCGCACAGGATGCCCACGATTTTTTTGCCGTTCAGCAAAAGGTCGTTGGGCCACTTGATCTGGCAGTCCACGCCGTAGCGCAGCTGTAACTGGCGGCGCACCGCAAGGCTTGCCAGCAGCGGCAGGGTGGCAGGCTGTGCCAGCGGCTCCTTGATGGCCACCGTGTAGTACAGCGCCTTGCCCTCGGCGTTTACCCAGCTGCGGCCAAGCCGCCCGCGCCCGGCGGTCTGGTTTTCGGTATACACCGCCGCAACGGGGCCGAACTCCTCGAAATGTTCCTTTACATAGGCGTTGGTGCTGCCGCATTCCGGCAGATAGCGCACCTCGTTGATGCTCATTGCTTGGGTACCTCTTTGTGCTCATAGGCGGTCACTGCGCCGTTTTCCAGCGTCAGCAGACCGTAGGTGTCCGGGCCGGTGTAGCACCGCCCGCAGGAGCCGGGGTTGAACAAAAACACATTGCCCCGCTGCTCTGCGTGGGGAATATGGGAATGGCCGAACAGCGCCACCTCTGCCCCGCGGGCTGCGGCAGCATCTGCCAGCGTATCCAGATCGTATTTTACGCCGTACATGTGACCGTGCGTATAGAAAACCACCGTCTGATCAAAGGCCGCAAGGCCATCCAGAGGCTCCAGCGCACCGTAATCGCAGTTGCCGGCCACGGAGTACACCCGTAGATGGGGGAAAAAGGCCAGCGTCTGTTCCAGATCCCGCAGGCCGTCCCCCAAAAAGATCACGGCATCCACGTTGTTCTGCTCTTTGTTCAAAATGCGCTTAATGGCGTCACGCGCGCCGTGGCTGTCGCTCAGGACCAGTAGTTTTGTCACGGAAAGATATCCTCCTCTATACTCATTCGGCAGTCTGCTGCAACAACAGCAGCTGCTTGTAAACTTCGCTCTTGGAATAGGCTGTGCCCTGTGCAGCAGTCTTGGCGGCGGCAGAAGCGCTGAAACCCTCGCTGGTCAGCGCAAAAGCGCGCTGTGCCGCCTGTTCCAGGGTCAGCTCCTCTTCCTCGGCGGCACCGGCGGGCGCACCCGCCATCACCAGCACATACTCGCCCCGGGGCTCGGCGGCGCGGTAGTGTTCCACGGCTTCGCCCAGGGTGGTTTTCCAGATCTCCTCGTGGAGCTTGGTCAGCTCCCGGCACAGGGTAATGCTGCGCTCTGCGCCAAAGGCGGCGGTCAGATCGTCCAGCGTGGTGCGCAGCTTGTGGGGCGCTTCGTAAAAGATGACGGTGCGCTTTTCCTGCAAAAGCTCAGCCAGACGCTCCTTTTTCTGCTTGCGGTTCACCGGCAGAAAGCCCTCGAACACCCAGCGGGAGGTGTCCTGCCCGGAGACTGCCAGTGCGGTAACGCAGGCAGAAGCGGCCGGGATGGGAACTACCTTGATGCCCCGCGCCAGTGCGTCCCGCACGATGACCTCGCCCGGGTCGGACACGCAGGGCATGCCGGCGTCGCTGCACAAGGCGCAGCTCTCCCCTGCCTCGATGCGCTGCAAAATGGCTTCGCCCTTCTGTAAGGCGTGCTCGTAGTAGCTGACCATGGGCTTTTTCAGCCCCAGATAATTCAGCAGCTTCATGGTCACGCGGGTGTCCTCGGCGGCAATAAAGTCTGCCGCGCCAAAGGTGGCAGCCACCCGGGGCGGCATATCCTCCAGATTGCCGATGGGGGTCGCCACGATGTAGAGAGTTCCTGCCATAATTACCTCCTGAATTTATCGTCCGTACAGCGCCGCTCCGGCGCGGATGAGCACGTCCGGCTCCACCCGCAGGCCGGTCTTGCGGTTCTTCTGGGCTTCCACAAGGAACAGCCACGGAGCGTTTTCCGGGGCGTTCTTCACAAAGGCCAGCCGCTTGGGTTCCAGCCGGTGCGCGCGCAGCACAGCCAGCACCTCGGCTAAGCGCTCCGGGCGGTGGCACAGCGCCAGCCGCCCGCCGTCCTTCAAAAGGCGGAAGCCGCAGGCACAGACATCCTCCAAAGCGCAGGTGTTTTCGTGCCGGGCAAGGGCGTGGGCGGCGTTCTGGCTCTGCGGCCCCTCGGTAAAATAAGGGGGATTGCACGCGCACACGTCAAATTGCCCCTCGTCCTGCCGCCATGTGCGCAGGTCGGCACAGGCGGGGGTGATGTGGGTGAGCTGCTGCTCTTCCACCGCTGCCGCCAGCAGGGCACTGCCCTCGGGCTGCAACTCCAGCGCGGTGCAGGGGCCGCGGTGCCCCCGGTCGTGCCATTCCAGCGCCACGATACCGCAGCCGGAGCACAGGTCTGCGGCTTTCTGGCTGCGTTTCGGCTCACAGAAGCGTGCCAGCAGCAGCGCGTCCGAGCCGAACCGGTGCTCCGGGGTGCAGTAGACCATAGTTCTATTATACAAAACTTCCGTAGAATGTTCCATAGACAGTGTGCCGTTTCCCTTCCAAAAAATGCAGGGTATTTTCCTGCGGAATTTGTGCATGAAACAAAAAGCGGGGCGGCTGCACAGCATTTTGTGCAGTGCCTCTTTTGCGGTGGACGATCAGGAATGGCCGCCGCGTGTGCTTTGGCCATGTTCAGCGGGAAAATATTTTTTGATTCAGCAGTTCGGCGCGTCTGCAGACGCGCCGAACTGCGTTTTTCATGAATTTACTTTATGATACCACAAAAAAGGACTGCTGCACAGATGTGCAGCAGTCCTTTTTGATGCGTTTTCAGCAAAAACTACTGATTATTCAGCAGCGATTGCACCAGTGGGGCAAGCACCCTCGCAAGCACCGCAATCGATGCAGGAATCAGCGTTCACAACTGCAGCGCCGTTCTCGATGGTGATAGCGCCAACCGGGCAAGCGCCCTCGCAAGCGCCGCAGCCAACACATGCGTCAGAAACCTTGTGTGCCATAATAAACTCTCCTTTTTTATCCCGTGCCGATGTAATTATGAAGAAACGTACCTTGGCACGGCCACGCACGCCCCCCGGAATTTGTATCCTTGTCTGCATTCTAACAAAGCAGGCCGGAAAAGGCAAGACTAACCGTGTTGCCACAACCACAAAATAAAATATTTTGTGGGGTTGCACAAAAGCACGGCCTAACTTATAGCCAAAATTGCCGGAGATTTTTAGCGAAAATCACGAAGCCTAGTTAGTTTTATAATACTAACCGCCCGGATGCTTATTCCTTCTCGCTATTGCGGCGGCGGGGGCAGGCGGGGCGCTTTTCGTCGTCGGAGCTTGCCACCACCGGGGCGGGGTTGCGCACGCCGGAGTAATCATCGTCCGGGTCGGGACGGCGGGGCGGGCGCTTGCCGCCGCTCACATACTCGCACACGCCCACCTTGTAGTACCGGGGGGCAAGGCTCTCGGTGCCGCAGCGCACCCGCAGGTAGCCGGATACCGGATTCACCTCCAGCACAGTGCCCAGACCGTCCGGGGTGCGCACCGTGCTGCCCACCATGGGCATGATGCTGTTCAGGTACTCGTAGGCGCTCTCCTCGTAGGCAAGGCAGCACATCAGACGGCCGCAGGCACCGCTGATCTTGGTGGGGTTCAGCGAAAGCCCCTGCTCCTTTGCCATCTTGATGGAAACGGGCTGGAAATCCTTCAAAAAGCGGCTGCAGCAGAAAGGCTGGCCGCAGATGCCCAGACCGCCGATCATCTTGCTTTCATCGCGCACGCCGATCTGGCGCAGCTCGATGCGGGTGTGGAAGATGCCGGCCAGATCCTTGACCAGCTCCCGGAAGTCCACCCGTCCGTCGGCGGTGAAGTAGAACATGATCTTGGAGCGGTCCAGCGTGTACTCGGCTTCCACCAGCTTCATCTCCAGCCCGTGGCGGGCGATGCACTCCTGACAGGTGTGGTAGGCGCGCTTTTCGTCCTCACGATTCTGGCGCATCCGGCGGATATCCACGCTGTCCGCCATGCGGGTGATGGGCTTCAGCGCCTTGGGCACGGCGGCATCCGCCAGCTCCCGCACGCCCTGCACCACCTCGCCGCACTCCACGCCGCGGGCAGTCTCCACAATAACGTATTCCCCGGTGTGGATGACAGCATCGCCGGGATCAAAATAATAGCTTTTGCCGTTTTCCTTGAAACGGACCGAAATGACTTTTTTCATAGTGTTCCTCGTTTTTGTATCGGATAAGCCCCTTGCAAGGGGCAGCTTTTTCAGTCTGCTGTTAGTATACCATAATCAAAAGCACATTTCTATGCAAAAAGAAAAGTCTTTATACACCTATGACGGGACGATTTAGAATGTGCTCCGCTGCGCTCTGCACATATTCAGCGGAAAGAATATTTTAAATTTCGCGTTTGTCGCGCTCTGCGGAGCGCTCCAAACGCTATTTTCACGGGAAGGGTCGTAGAGGGAAACGGCATTTGCAGCGCCGCTTTCTACGAAAGCGCGGCGCTGCGGGAAAGCACTGCCAGTCTGCGCCCTCATCCGGCGCTGCGCGCCACCTTCCCCCGACCGGGTGAAGGCTTCAGCGGCAGCGGCAAAGCTTCTGGCTAAAACGCAAAGCTTGCGGGCGCGTTTGCTCCCCCGGGGGGAGCTGTCGCGCAGCGACTGAGGGGCTTTAAATCGGCGGAGCCGGAAAAAACGGTTAAAAGATCTTCACGCCGAACAGGCGTGAATCTTCAGTTTTTTCCGGTGTAGCCCTCTTCTTGGGGGTTAAAAGGGGCGAGTAGCCCCTTTTTCGTGGCTCCAGCGCGTCGAAATCGCTGGCACTTTTCTGGTTCTCTTTTGGTGTCAAAAGAGAACATCCCTCGACAAACAAAAGCTTTCCGGTCAAACCGCAAAGTTTCCGGTCACGCCAGAGGCTCCCTCCCCGAGGGAGCTGGCAAAACCGTCAGGTTTTGGCTGAGGGAGTAAAATTTCCCCTCCCCTGCAATGATCCACCCCGCTCAACCGTATGCAGTATGGAAAAGGTGTCGAAATTTTGTCCGGCGGCAGAGGGGAGGAAGGCAGGCAGACTGCCGGTTTTGGGGCGGCAAAGTTGTGCGTTTTGCAGATTTTGACAGAACTTTCGCAAAAGATTCGCTGCCCCGCTATTGAAAGCACACGCCTTGCGTGTATAATAGGAATGTTAGGAACCCATTGCCCCCAAAGAGGGAGGAACTGTTGCGCCGGGCGGTGCGGCAGA
The DNA here is from genome assembly GCF_003482185.1 of Faecalibacterium sp. OM04-11BH. NCBI lineage: Bacteria > Bacillati > Bacillota > Clostridia > Eubacteriales > Oscillospiraceae > Faecalibacterium > Faecalibacterium sp. OM04-11BH. The sequence continues at coordinate 4,079 of NZ_QULS01000011.1, read as the reverse complement.
GAAACGGTAGGATAAGATGGAAAAATTCAGTGTCAAAAAACCATTTACGGTGCTGGTTGCAGTCATCATGGTGCTGATGCTCGGCTTTGTGTCGGTCACCAAGATGAAAACGAACCTGCTGCCGGATGTCAGCACCCCGTACCTGATGGTGGTCACCGTGTATCCCGGCGCCAGCCCGGAGCGTGTGGAGAGCGAAGTCTCGGACGTGCTGCAAAACGCGCTTACGGTGCCCGGTGTGGAAAAGATCACCGCCACCTCGGCTGAAAACTACAGCCTGCTGCTGATGAAGTTCGTGGATGATACGGACATGAACAGCGCACTGGTGCAGGTGTCCAACAAGCTGGATCAGGCCAAAAGCGACCTGCCGGATACCGCCCTGACCCCTTCTGTGATACAGTACAGCATGAACATGAACGCCTTTATGACCGTGGCTGTCAGCCGCGAGGGCAGTTCGGTGTATGAGCTTTCTGACTTCATCAAGAACACCATGACCCCCTACGTCCAGCGCAAGGGCGGCGTGTCCAGCGTATCTTCCAGCGGCCTTGTGGAGCAGCTGGTGCAGGTGCAGCTGAATCAGGAAAAGGTGGATGACATCAACGAAAAGTTGATGGAACTCATCGACACCCAGCTGGAAGCGGCACATGCCCAGCTGGAAGAGGCCGAGGCCAAGATCAAGGCCGGCCGCGCAGAATACGATAAACAGTTCAAAAACTTCGGCAATACCGTGTCCAACACGGTCATGGGCACCCTGAGCTCTGAGGTCGGCAGCGCCGTAGAGGTGGTGCGCAAACAGGCCGAAGCACTGCTGCAAAGTGTCAACAACCTGATCGCCGTGGTCAAGGAGCCTGAGGTGCAGCAGGCCCTCATTGAGGTGCAGGCCGGTTTGCAGCGGGTGCTGGACAAGTTCAACAGCACCGGTATGCGGGATATCGACTCTCTGATCGAGATCGTGTCCGAGCTGCGCGATATCACCGATAAGCTTTCCTCTGCTTTGCAGACCCTGCAAAACCGCATCAACACCGAGACCGGTACGCAGGGCGAAGGCGCCGAGGATCTGGTAGACGAGCTGCAATTGCAGGACAGCCTGAACGTCATCTATAAGACGCTGGAGGACACCATCAAGGCCATGGATAACGTGCCCGGCATGATGACCGAGTTCTCCAAAGCGCTGGGCAACTTTACCCAGCAGCAGATGGTCGCCTATATGCAGTTTACCGAAGCCCGCGAGCAGCTGAATGAGTACGAAAAGCAGCTCAGCGAGGCCAAGACCCAGTACGAGGCCGCCAAGGAAAAGGCGCTTGCCAGCGCCGATGTGACCAAGCAGCTGGATATCAAGACCCTTGCCAGCCTCATCTACGCCCAGAACTTCTCCATGCCCGCCGGTTATGTCAAGGACGAAAGCGGCGAGTCGTGGCTGCTGAAGGTGGGCGAGGAATACGACAGCGTGGAGGATATCCGCGGTGCACTGCTGCTCCATGTGGAGGGCTACGGCGACGTGCGCCTTTCCGATGTGGCAGATGTGGAGATCATTGACAACGCCGCCGACAGCTACACCCGCCTGAACGGCGAGCAGGCTTCGGTGCTGAAAATTTACAAGGACGACAGTTCCAGCGCAGGTGACGTATCTGCCAACTGTCTGGATGCTTTCAAGGAGCTGGAAGCCCAGTACGATGGCCTGCACGTTGTGGTGCTGTCCAATCAGGGCAACTACATCAGCATCCTGATCAAGAGCATCCTTACCAGTATGCTGGTGGGTGCCGTACTGGCCATCGTCGTGCTGGCCATCTTCCTGAAGGACGTCAAGCCCACGCTGGTGGTCGGCGTCAGTATCCCTCTTTCGGTGCTGTGCGCCGTGGTGCTGATGTACTTCACCGGGCTGGACCTGAACGTCATGACGCTGGCAGGCCTTTCGCTGGGCATCGGTATGCTGGTGGATAACTCGGTGGTCGTCATTGAGAACATCTACCGTCTGCGCGGCCGCGGCGTGCCCGCTGCCCGCGCTGCGGTGCAGGGCGCACGTCAGGTGGGTATGTCGGTCGTGGCCTCTACCCTTACCTCGGTGTGCGTGTTCCTGCCGGCGGTGTTCTCTGCCAGCCTCATCCGCAGCCTGATGGGCCCCATGTCCCTGTGCATCGGCTACTGCCTGATGGCTTCCCTCATCGTGGCACTGACCGTGGTGCCTGCTGCCTCGGCTACCGTGCTGAAGAATGCCCAGCCCAAAAAGCTGGCATGGTTCGATAAGATCCAGGACGCCTACGGCCGCAGTCTGGAAAAGGCGCTGAAAAATCGCTTTATACCGCTGGCAGCCGCCGTGCTGCTGCTGGTGTTCTGCTGCTGGCGGGTGGTCTCCATGGGCATCGTGCTGCTGCCCACCAGCACCAGCAACGAGGCTATGATCAACCTTTCCACCACCGACACCCTCTCGAAGGACGAGTCCTACGATGTGGCCGGTAAGGTGGTACAGGCTGTGATGGCTGTGGACGGCGTGGAGGAGGTAGGCATTACCCCCGACAACACTGTGGCGGGCATGGATGTTTCCAACCTTGGCCTGCCCTCCACCATCACCGACCTGCTGAACGCTGCCAACGGCTACGGCAAGTATAAGATCAACGTCAAGCTCAACGAGGAGCTTTCTTCTTCCAAGATCGACGCCGCCTGCAAGGCCATGGAGGACGCTGTGGCCGGGGTGGCGGACTGCACCGCCACCGTCCAGCAGTACGGCATGACTGACGACCTGACCAGTCAGCTGTCCACCGGCCTGACTATCAAGGTCTACGGCACTGACGCCGAGACCCTGACCGCCCTGTCCGAGAAGGTCATGGATATCGTAAACAGCACCGATGGCTTCCAGAACGCCACCAACGGTCTGGGCGTGGGTGATTCCACCATCATCCTGCAGGTGGACCGCGATAAGGTACGCGCCAACGGCCTGACCGTTGCGCAGGTGTACCAGCAGATCGCGGCAAAGCTGACCACCACCACCACGGCACAGACCCCTGTTACCGTGGACGGCACCACCATGGATGTGCAGATCAGCAACAATCTGGACCCGCTGACCAAGGAAAACATGATGGATATGACCTTTGAGACCACCGTCATGTCCGCCGACGGCACCACCGCCACCGGCACCTGCAAGCTGTCGGATATCGCCAGCTGGACCACCGGCACCGCACCGGACTCCATCACCAGCGAGAATCAGAACCAGTTCGTCACCGTCACCGCCGAGACTGCCCCGGGCTACAACACCACGGTGCAGGCGCGTGCCGTGAAAAAGGCGCTGGATGCCTTTGCCCTCACCAACGAGATGCCGGAAGGCTGCTCCTTCTCCATGGGCGGCGAGAGCGACAGCGTCAACTATATGACCGACGAGATGATCCAGTGGATGGCACTGGCACTGCCCTTTGTCTACCTTGTCATGGTGGCACAGTTCCAGAGCCTGCTGTCCCCCTTCATCGTGCTGTTCACCGTGCCGCTGGCCTTTACCGGCGGTCTGCTGGGCCTGCTGCTCACCGGCCAGCAGCTGACTATGATCTCCATGATGGGCTTCATCGTGCTGATGGGCACGGTCGTCAACAACGGCATCGTGTTCGTGGACTACGCCAACCAGCTGCGCATGGGCGGCATGGAGCGCCGCGCCGCACTGGTGGCTACCGGCAAGACCCGTATGCGCCCCATCCTGATGACCACCCTGACCACCGTGCTGGCCATGCTGCAAATGGTGTTCAGCAACGATATGGCAAGCCAGCTGATGAGCGGCATGGCCATCGTCATCATCTGCGGCCTGAGCTACGCCACCCTGATGACCCTGTATATCGTGCCGATCCTGTACGATATCCTGTTCAAGAAGCCGCCGCTCAACGTGGATATCGGCAGCGACGAGGACTTGGACGACATCCCGGACGATGCCGCCGAGTTCATTGCCGCCCAGTCCTCTGCGGCACAGCCCCAGCCGGAGGCATAAGGCATACAGCCCGTGTAACCAAAGCGCCCCGCATTTCCACCGGAAGTGCGGGGCGCTTTTTGGTATTGTGGGCGCACGCCGAGGGATGTTCTCTTTTGACACCAAAAGAGAACCAGAA
>NZ_QULS01000010.1:108157-108362 GCF_003482185.1 Faecalibacterium sp. OM04-11BH | reverse complement strand
GCCAGCTCTCCCGAAGGGAGAGCCAAGCCGTAAAGTTCATCACTAAAGTTTTAGGTGTAATGAGAAAGCTTCCGGGCGTGCCTGCTCCCCCTTGGGGGAGCTGTCGCGCAGCGACTGAGGGGCTATGGATGGAGAAGCGAAAAAAGCGTTAAAGCGATAGCGCCGACTGGCGCAGCGCTAGCTTTTTTGTGCTTCGACTTCTTCT
>NZ_QULS01000010.1:0-108077 GCF_003482185.1 Faecalibacterium sp. OM04-11BH | reverse complement strand
GAGGGGGGAGTCGGAACACCCCTCCCTGCCTCTGGCCCAGCGGAGCGTCTTTGCACGCTGAAGGCAGGCAGAAACGTTCCCCGCGGAGCGCGGGGCGTTTAAAATCGTCCCACTGGTCGGAAAGGAGGTCTTGCCATGCGCAGCAGAGAGCCTTGGCGTCTGCCTGCGGGGCAGAGCAGGGCAGTGCCCTTTTTGCAGGCTGCGGTGCTGTTTGCGGCCCTGTGCATCTTTGCCCGCAGCGCTGCGCTGATGCTGGCGGCCTTTCTGGCGGCGCCGGTGCCCGCCGCGCAGACTTTGCTGCATCTGGGGCAGCAGGCGGTGGAGAGCCGGGCGGCGGCAACGTCTGCGGAAAGCGTGCCGGAGGCCGCGTCCGTGCCGCCGGAGCAAGAAACTGCCGCCCCGGTGCAGACCGGAGTGGAGCGGTATTTTGTGGCGCTGCAGCCGGACGAAGCCCGCCCCGCCGATGCAGGTACGGTGACAGAGCAGCAGTTCGGGCAGGGCAGCGGCGAAAAGTACATCCCCTGCGGTGCGGGCAGCATCAAGAATAACACCCGGCAAACGGCGGCAGACATCGCCGCCGAGGCGGCGCAGCCCCTGCCCTTTGCCATCGAAAAGGACAGTGCCGCGCCGCAGGTGCTCATCATGCACACCCACGCCACCGAGGACTACCGCCTTTCTGCCGGGCTGTGGTTTGCCCCCGGGGACGGGGCCCGCAGCACCGACCGCAGCATCAATATGTGCGCGGTGGGGCGGGTGATGGCCGATACCCTCAACGCGGCAGGGATCTGCACCCTGCACGACGAGACCCTGAACGACTACCCCAGCTACACCGGCAGCTATGCCAACAGCCGGGCGGTGGTGCAGCAGTATCTGGCGCAGTACCCCAGCATCAAGGTGGTGCTGGACGTCCACCGCGACGCCATCGAGCGGGAAAACGGCACCCGCTGCGCCCCGGTGTGCAGCATAGACGGGCGGCAGGCGGCGCAGGTGATGATCATCTGCGGGTGCGACAACGGCACCAGCGTGCAGCTGCCCGCATGGCGGCAGAACCTTCGTTTTGCCGCCGCGTGGGAGCGCAGCATGGAGGCAAAATACCCCGGCTTTACCCGCCCGGTGCTGTTCAGCTACCGGTTTTATAATCAGGATCTGACCACCGGCAGTCTGCTGATCGAGATCGGCGGGCACGGCAACAACTTAAATGAGGCCCTGTACGCCGGATATCTGGCAGCACAGGGCCTCGCGGATGCACTATTAAGCTGAGGCAACACCGCACAATTCCCGCCTTACGGCTTAAGCACCACTCCGGCGGCTGCGGCACGGCATCTGCGTTGCCAAAATGCTCGATAATACACAAAGTATTATCTGTGCTTTTGGCTTAGCATCTGCCGCACCTCACTCGCCGTATCGGCACTTAGAATTATGCGGTATTGCCTTGAGGGTCAGCCGCCAAGGCTGGAGATCATGCTGCTCTTGGCAGACTGATAGTAACTCCATGCCTGATCGGCCACGGTCTCGGGCTGGTTATACTCCCGCAGCACGCGGCGCATCTCGCTGACCACCGAGGAGACGGCACTGTCGTAGGTGCTCTCCACCGAAGAGAGATGCTTGTAGGCGATGCTGACCTTATTGGCAAAGGTCCGCTCTTCGGCGGGCAGAGAGTGGTACTCATCCTTTGCGGCAGATATTGCGGAGGACACCGCAGACCGTGCCGAGGATTCCAGCGAGTACAGCTGGCTCAGCAGAGAGGAGATCTTGGCATCGCACTCGGGGTTTGGCGGGTCGTAAACGTGGTCGGGATCATACGATGTGCCGGACTGGGAAGTGCTTCCGTAGGTGGGGAACCAGTCGCCGAACATAAACTCGTTGTACCCGGCAATAAATTCCTCCTTGGTGCAGCCGCTCAGCAGGGCTGCCAGTGCGCAGCTGACCACGGCAAGGGTCAGCAGACGGATGATATGGTGTGTGTGTTTCATGATCTCCTCCAGAATCTGTTTTTGCGGAATACCGCTTTTTTCCATTTTACCAGAGAAAAGGCGTTCTGACAAGCAAAAAAGCGAAAATTTGCCTGATGCCGCACCGTAAGGTTGACAAAATGCCGCCAACGTGCTATTTTAAAACAACAAATGCAAGGAACGGGAAAAGTAGCGCGGGCCGTCCGGCCCAGAGAGTGCGGCACAGCTGAGAGCCGCGCCCGTGCGCCGCGTGAACGAACACCCGGGAGCAGCAAACTGAACACGGTAGTGCGTCTGCCGCTCAGTAGGTGCGCCGCAGGTCCAGCGTTACAGGGACAGCGCTTAAACAAAGAGCGCGTGAGCGACCGGACACTTCCGGTAATTCAGGTGGCACCGCGGACATTACAAGACAGCTTGTTCGCCCTGAACTTTCAGGGCAAAAGCTGTCTTTTTTGTTTATAAAGGAGAACTACTATGGAACGCACCGAGATCCTTTCGCTGTTCAAGAACACCCCGGCAGATGGCACCGAGATCACCGTCTGCGGCTGGGCAAAGAACATCCGCGACTCCAAGAACATCGGCTTCATCGCCCTGTCGGACGGCGGCTGCTTCAAGACTTTGCAGGTCGTGCTGGAAGCCGGTAAGCTGGCAAACTATGATGAAGTCATCCACACCGGTCTGTACAGCAGCCTGCGCATCAAGGGCAAGCTGGTGCTCACCCCGCAGGCAAAGCAGCCCTTTGAGCTGAACGCCGAGAGCGTGGAGATTTTGGGTGACTGCCCCGCCGACGAGTACCCCCTGCAGAAAAAGAAGATGAGCATGGAGTATCTGCGCACCATGCCCACTCTGCGCCCCCGCACCAACACCTTCAACGCCGCTTTCCGCGTGCGCAGCGTGGCAGCCTACGCCATCCACAAGTTCTTTCAGGAGAACGGCTTTGTCTACGCCCACTCTCCGCTGATCACCGCCTCCGACTGCGAGGGTGCAGGCGAGATGTTCCGCGTGACCACACTGGATCTGGACAATGTGCCCAAGACCGAGGACGGCGCTGTGGATTACAGCAAGGACTTCTTTGAAAAGCCGGTCAACCTGACCGTTTCCGGCCAGCTGGAAGCCGAGGCCATGGCCATGGCCTTTGGCAAGGTGTACACCTTTGGCCCCACCTTCCGCGCCGAGAAGAGCTTTACCACCCGCCACGCCGCGGAGTTCTGGATGATCGAGCCGGAGATGGCCTTCTGCGACCTGAACGGCTACATGGACAACGCCGAGGCCATGATCAAGTACGTCATCCGCTATGTGCTGGACAACTGCCCGGACGAGATGGCCTTCTTTAACCAGTTCATCGACAAGGGTCTTGTCGAGCGTCTGGAGCTGGTGGCAAACAGCGAGTTCGCCCGCATCAGCTACACCGAGGCCATCGAAATTCTGAAAAAGAACAACAAGAAGTTCCAGTACCCCGTGGAGTGGGGCGTGGATATCCAGACCGAGCACGAGCGCTACCTGACCGAGGTGGTGTACAAAAAACCGGTCTTTGTCACCGACTACCCCAAGGAGATCAAGAGCTTCTACATGAAGCAGAACGCCGACGGCAAGACCGTGGCCGCAGCAGATATGCTGGTGCCCGGCATCGGCGAGCTGATCGGCGGCAGCCAGCGTGAAGAGGACTATGGCAAGCTGGTGGCACGCATGGACGAGCTGGGCATGGACAAGACCAACTACGAGTGGTACCTGAACCTGCGTAAGTTTGGCGGCGTGGAGCACGCAGGTTACGGCTTGGGCTTTGAGCGCATGATCATGTACCTCACCGGCATCCAGAACATCCGTGACGTGCTGCCCTTCCCCCGCACCGCATACGGCTTCTGAGAAGCGCGCATACTGTAATCAAAGAAAGCCGCCGCCTCTGCGGCGGCTTTTTTGGTTAAACGGAGAGCTTCTGCTTGCCGGGGATGGTCTCTTTTGACACCAAAAGAGAACCGGAAAAGTGCATTGCGCTCCGCGGGGTGACTTTCTGCTTGTTTTCAGCGTGCAAAGACGCTCCGCTGGGCCAGAGGCAGGGAGGGGTGTTCCGATTCCCCCCTCCCTACCTCTGGACTCCACCCACCCCGCAACGGGGCAAGGGCTGCACGCCCTTGACAAACCTAAAGAAGAAGTCGAAGCACAAAAAAGCTAGCGCTGCGCCAGTCGGCGCTAGCGCTTTAACGCTTTTTTCGCTTCTCCATTTATAGCCCCTCAGTCGCTGCGCGACAGCTCCCCCGAGGGGGAGCGGGCACGCCTGTAAACTTTGCGATTCAGCTCAAAAGGTTGTTGTCGCTGAAGCCTTCCCCCGGTCGGGGGAAGGTGGCGCGTAGCGCCGGATGAGGGCGCAGATCGGCAGCACTTTTCCGCAGCGCCGAGCTTTCGCAGAAAGCGGCGCTGCAAATGCCGGTTTCCTCTACGTCCCCTTCTGTGAAAATGGAGCAACGGAACGCCCGCAGGCGTTCCGTTGCTCCGAAATTAAAAATAATCCTTCCGCTGAATATTGCTAGAGCAAAGCGGAGGCAATTCTGAATCGTAAAACGCCTATCTTTTCAACAAGGAGCACAAAACAAGTGGAAAACATTTCGCCTGTCCTGCTGGACTGGTTTTACAAGAACCGCCGCAGCCTGCCCTTCCGGGAGGACCCCACCCCCTACCATGTGTGGCTCAGCGAGGTGATGCTGCAGCAGACCCGGGTGTCGGCGGTGCTGCCGTATTACTACCGCTTTCTGGAAGCGCTGCCGGATATCCCCGCGCTTGCCGCCTGCGAGGAGGAAAGGCTGCATAAACTGTGGGAAGGGCTGGGCTATTACAGCCGGGTGCGCAACCTGCAAAAGGCCGCAAAGCTCGTCTGTGCGCAGTACGGCGGGCAGCTGCCCGCCGACTATGCCGCCCTGCGTGCACTGCCCGGCATCGGGGAGTACACCGCCGGAGCCATCGCGTCCATCAGCTTCGGACTTCCCGTGCCCGCCGTGGACGGCAATGTGCTGCGGGTGTTTTCCCGCCTGTATAATGACCCGGGTGTGATTACAGAACCGGCGGTAAAAAAGGCCTTTACCGCCCGGGTCATGGAGCATCAGCCGCCGGAAAAGGCCGGGGACTACAATCAGGCACTGATGGAGCTGGGTGCGCTGGTCTGTGTGCCCAACGGCGCGCCCCTGTGCGGGCAGTGCCCGCTGGCGGAAAACTGCCTTGCCCGGGCGGCGGGCACCACCGCCCAGCTGCCCCAGAAGGCAAAGCCGAAGCCCCGCAAGATTGTGCCGGTAACGCTGGCACTGGTGGAAAGCCCGGCGGGCTTTCTGGTGCAGCAGCGGCCGCAAAAAGGGCTGCTGGCCGGGCTGTGGCAGCCGGTATTGTGGGAGGACGAGCATCTTTTGCAGGCCGAGGTGCTGGCGCGGCTGGCGGCACTGGGGCTGGACACCGGCACGGCAGCTCCCGCCGCCCTGCCCGCCGCAAAGCATATCTTTACCCACATCGAGTGGCTCATGTCCGGCGTGCAGCTGCACGTTCCGGCGCAGAGTGCCCCGGCGGGCTATGTCTGGGCAAACCGGGAGCAGCTGCGCACCACCTACACCCTGCCCGGGGCGTTCCGGGCGTATAAGCCGCTGCTGCTGTGATTTTGGCAATTTGCTGTAATGAACAGCGCCAAAACCGGCACACTGCCCAAACTGCGCCCCGCAGCACCTTCGGGGCGTGAAAATTGGGGTGCAACGGTTGTAATTTTGGGCGGGAACGGGTATAATAAAAGCTACAAGGCGGCGCTGATCGCCGCTTGAATCAAGATCCTTTTGCGGGTCGCCCGCTGGAAAAATCAAGCTGAAACAATGTTTCAACTGCAAAAAGGAGTGTACTGAATCTATGAAAAAATCTTGCTTGGTCGCTGTGATCGCTGTTCTGGCTGCTGTGGCTGGTGCGCTGGCTGCTGTGGCTCTTTACCTGAACCGCCGCGAGAAGGAGCTGGACGAGTACGAGCGCCTGCTGTTTGGCGAGGATGACGCAGAAACCGTAGAGCCGGAGGAAGCCGCTGCTGAGGACGAGGCAGAATAATCCCCCAAAATACCGGAAACTGCCGGGAAGATAAGCGCATCGGGGCGCACGGAGCAGTCTGTCTGAACGGACTTGCCCCGGTGCGCCCTTTTTGTACATAAGGAGAAGGAACATGAAGCGTTTTTTGCTTTGGCTCATCAGTGTGGCGCTGGGTGTGGTGGTGCTGCTGGCGGCTGTGATGGGTGTAAGCTATGCCTTTACCACCGAGGGCGGCTGCCCGGACAGTGTGGCGCAGTTCGGCGGGCAGGCGCTGGAGCCGAACGGCTCCTGCTGGCAGGTGCCGCTGCTGGGCGGGCAGCTGGATAAGGTCTTTGCCAGCCCCTCTACCCTGACCGTGCAGAAGCTGGGTGTGCTGTACACCGCCCACCCGGAGCTGACGTTGCCGGACTGGACGGGCTATACCGCCCTGACCATCCAGAATGCGGCGGGGGATGTGCTGTTTGCGGGCAGTGCGGGGGAGTACCAGAACTTCCTCTTCCCCGCGAACGGCGAGTATAAGGCGGAGCTGACCGCATGGCGTGTGCCCAAAGGCGGGGTCATCACCCAGTTTGAGGGCGGCAGCACCGGGCAGCTGCGCAAAAACTTAGGTCTGGAGCGCCCGGCCAAGCCCACCGGCTGGTACCGGTACAGCTTCCGGTTCACCTTGCAGGCCAGTGCGGAGGTGGAGCTTTCCGCCGAGCGGGTGGAGCAGGGCGGCACGGTGGGCGTGCGCATCTCCGGTATGACCGGAGACGCCGTGCCCACCATCGAGACCGACCTTGGCAGCGTGCAGTGCGTGCGCGCCGCCGAGGGCTGGCGCGCCTATATCCCGGCAGCCTATAACGCCTCCTCCGGTGGGCATGAGGTGAACATCACGGTGAACGGCGAGACCATCACCCGCACCCTGACCGTGCTGCCGAAGGACTTTGGCACGGTGGAGGTGGAGGCCGAGGAGCCCGCCCCGGAGAGTGCCAATGCGCAGTTCCGCAGCGCCATCTGGCCGCTGTACGAGGCTGCCGTCACCGCCAAGCAGTGGCAGGGCGGCTTTGTGCCCCCGACTGAGGACTCCATGACCTTGGTGGACTACGGGCAAATTAAAGTAACGAACGGTCAGCAGGGCAGCCGCTCCAACTCCACAAAGCTGTACACTATCCCGGGCGCGCCCTGCCGCGCAGCGGCCAACGGCACGGTGGTGTTTGCGGGCAATCTGGAACTTACCGGCAACACGGTGGTCATCGACCACGGCTGTGGGCTGCGCAGCTACCTGTACGGCTTGCAGGAGCTTTCGGTCAGCAGGGGACAGACCGTGGAAAAGGGGCAGGCTGTGGGCGCACTGGGCGAGGAGCTGACCATGGACTTCAAGCTGGGCAGCAAGAGCGTGAACCCGCGCCTGCTGTTCCAGACCTCCGGCGGTCTGTTCTGGAAGGAAAACGACTGAGCCGTAAGATGCAGGAGGAACGACATTGAAAAAGAGGATCATTGCATGGGCGGTGCTGCTCTCGGTATGCGCAGCAGCCCTTGGGCTGTGGTGCAGCGCCGCCGCCGGCAAAACTGCCCGCACCCTGCCCTGTGAGGACGAGGGACTTATCCTTTCCATCACCACCTTTGACGGCAAAAGCGAATCCAAACCCTTTCTCAAGTGCTTCAGGCATACATGGATCGGGCTGGACAACCGCACCGGGCACACGGTCTACCTGAAAGACCGCGCCATCCCGGACGGCGAGATGGTCACCTTCTCGGTCTGGGCGGTGTCGGGGCTCTCGGGGCTGCTGTTCGATCTGGAACCGTGCTATATCGCCAATTACGGACGCTACTCCGGCAGGTTGTCCCTGAGCACCAATATCGGGGAAGAGCAGCTGAAGGTCATCGAGAACTACATGGAACAGCACGATAAATGGACAGTGAACAAAAATTGCAGCTACTGGTCAATCCATCTGTGGAACGCGGTGGTGGGCGAGGATGCTGCCCTGAAGATCCGGGGCTTTGTCTGCACGCCCGAAAAAATTGAACAGGCTTTCAGCGCCTTTGACTGCGTGGAGGTGGACAAGGACTTCTCCCGCGCAGGCGGCATCTACTGCTACAAGGACGGAGAGAGAACGGAGCTGCAATTATGTTCATAAGATTCATCACAAGCAGGCTGCTGCGGGTCATCGTGTGCGCAGCGGCGGGGCTGTACGGCCTGTACAACGCCATCTCCTGCTTTGTCACCCTGTACAAAGCAGGGCATCAGCCCTACCTGATGGCCGGCGCGGTGCGGTTCGATTTTCAGGGCTATTACATGATGGCCGCCATGCACGTTGGCATCTGCCTGCTTTTGGGGGTGCTGGTATGGCTCTTCCTCAAAGGAACGAAAAAACTGCGGGAAAAGACCGCAGTCCGGTAAATTTGCGGTTTTTCTGTAACGTTTTTCCTCTTTGTGCGTTATTGGGGTGAAAGGGCGCACGAAAGCCCGCAAAGGAGGAAATGACCATGAAACTGGAATGTGACGTGATCCGCGACTTACTGCCCCTGTACGCCGAAAAGCTTGCCAGCCCCGCCAGCAGTGCGCTGGTGGAGCAGCACCTTGCAGAGTGCCCCGCCTGCCGTGCGGAGCTGGAACAGATGGAAAAACCGGTGCCGGTGCAGCCGGAGCCCCAGCCGGATGCACCGCTGCGGAGCATCCGAAAGACCATGCAGAAAAAGAGCATCCGCATAGCGGCGGCAGCGGTACTGGCTGTGCTGTGCGCTTTTGGGCTGGTGTTCTGGATGGGCGGCGCAAAAACGCCGGTGACGGCAGAACAGGCGAAAATCTGGACTTACAACAAAAAGGAAAATGAGGCCAACCTCTGTGTGCTGGAAGTGCAGGGCGAAAATGTCTGGCTGGAACTGGAAGGCTCTTTTAACTGGGGCAAACCATCCGTTACCGTCCGGGCGGTGCGCTATACCTTCCCGCACATCCATGCTGCGCTGGAAGGGCTGCTGGGCACATCGGCTTCCGATACCAGCATCACAGTCTCCGGCACACAGCTGCTGACGGTGCAATGCGCCGACGAGACCCGCTATTACAGGGACGGTCAGCAGGTGGAGCGGTTCATCCTGAAAAAAGAGGATGGGACACAGACCTATGTTTACGAATCCGAGGATGTGGTCACACAGGAACAAGGCGTGTTTGAGAAGGGCTGACTATGGACATTGAAACCATCTATCGGCTCTACTTCCGGGACGTCTGCCTGTTTTTGCAGGGGCTTACCCGCAGCGAGACGCTGGCCGAGGAGCTGACGCAGGAGACCTTTTTCCGGGCGCTGGACGGCCTGAAAAACTATGACGGCAAGCAGGATGTGCGGGCGTGGCTGTTTACGGTGGCGCGCAATGCCTACTACGACCACTGCCGCCGCGCAAAGCACGCCGCCCCGCTGGAAGATGCCGAAACAAAAGCCGCCGACGGCCCGGATATCGCGCAGCTTTTGGTGGACAAGGATGCTGCCTTTACGGTGCACCAGTGTCTGCACGCGCTGGAAGAACCCTACAAGGAGGTTTTCAGCCTGCGGGTGTTTGGCGAACTGCCCTTTGACCGCATCGGGGCAATTTTTGGCCATAATGCTGCATGGGCGCGGGTGACCTATTACCGCGCCAAGACCCGCATCCAGACCATGCTGGAACAGCGGAAATGATTGGGAATGCCCTCCGCTGCTTCCGGGTTGCGGCACCCAGCATCCGCTTCGTGCCTTGGGCGGCACTTGCGTCTTGCTGGCCGCTGCCCCAACAACTCCTCCCTGTTTCCGCCACTGGCGGCGGTCGTCGTCGTTGCTGGGCATAAGCTAAGGAAAAATTATTTATAATTTCGGAAACCCGGAGCGTCTGCGGACGCTCCGGGTTTCCATTTTCACGGGTGGGGTTTACCCCCGCAGCGCCGCGCTTTCGCAGAAAGCGGCGCTGCAATGCCGCTTACCGTTACGACTCCACCCGTGAAAAAAGTGGCTCAGAAACGCCCGCAGGCGTTTCTGAGCCACAAATTATAATAATATTTTTTTCGCGGTTCAGGCCTTCTCAGAGGGCTTGCTCAGGTCTACGCTGCGGATGATCTTGCGCACCGGCAGGATGCTCTTGGCGTTCATGGACAGCTCGTCCACGCCCATACGCAGGAAGGTCTCGGTCAGGGCGGTGTCGGCACCCAGCTCGCCGCAGATGCCTACCCAGATGCCGTGGCGGTGACCGGCTTCAATGGTCATCTTGATGGCGCGCAGCACGGCGGGGTGATGGGGGTTGAAGAAGGGCTCCAGCTTTGCGTTCTGGCGGTCCAGCGCGCAGGTGTACTGGGTCAGGTCGTTGGTGCCGATGGAGAAGAAGTCGCACTCGGCGGCCAGCTCGTCCGCGATGAGCACGGCGGCGGGGGTCTCGATCATGGTGCCTACTTCAATGTTCTGCCCCATCTTGACGCCCTCGGCGGCCAGCTCGGCGCGGCACTCTTCCAGAACAGCCTTTGCGTCCTGCAGCTCCCGCAGGCTGGTGATCATGGGGAACATGATGCTCATGTTGCCATAGGCGGAAGCCCGCAGCAGCGCGCGCAGCTGGGTCTTGAAGAAGTCCTTGCGGGTCAGGCAGATGCGGATGGCGCGGTAGCCCAGTGCGGGGTTGTCCTCGTGATCCAGCTTCATATAATCCACGGTCTTGTCTGCGCCGATATCACAGGTGCGCACCACCACCTTGCGGGGTGCAAGGCTTTCCACCACCTGCTTGTAAGCCTCGAACTGGTAGTCCTCGGTGGGGAAGTCCTTGCAGTTCAGGTAAACGAACTCGGTGCGGAACAGACCCACGCCGCCGGCGTCGTTCTGCTGCACAGCACCCACGTCGCCCATGCCGCCGATGTTGGCGAACACGTCGATGGTCTTGCCGTCCAGCGTGGTGTTGGGCTTGCCCTTCAGCTCCTGTAAGAGAGCCTGCTTTTTCTGGTCCTCCTGCTGGCGCTTTTTCAGGCTCTTGAGCAGGTCGGGGGTGGGGTCTACATACACACAGGCGTTGTAGCCGTCCACCACAGCCATCTTGCCGTCCCAGTCGTCCTGAATGTCCTTGCACTGGATCAGGGCGGGGATGTTCATGCTGCGTGCCAGAATGGCGGTGTGGCTGTTGGAGCTGCCCTCGCGGGTGATAAAGCCAAGCAGCAGGCTTTTATCCATGCGCACGGTCTCGGAGGGAGCCAGATCCTCGGCTACCAGAATGCTGGGCTCGGTGCCCTGCAGGGAAGCGTTGTCCACCCCCTGCAAAATGTCCAGCATGGCCTGCGCAATGTCCAGCACATCGGCGCTGCGGGCCTGCAGATACGGGTCGTCCATGGCAGAGAACACCGCAGCCTGATTGTTGCCGGCGGTCTTAACGGCGTACTCGGCGCACATCTTCTGCCCGTTGATGATCTCCTTGATGGCGTCCACAAAGTCGTCGTCATCCAGCATCATGGCGTGGATGTTGAACACCTCGGCAATGTCCTCGCCGGCTTCTGCCAGTGCCTTTTCGTACAGGGCGGTCTGCTGCTCAATGGCCTTCTGGCGGGCAGCTTCAAAACGCTCCAGCTCTGCGGCGGTATCTGCCACAGGAGCGGTGGAAATAGCGGTATCTTTTTTCTTGTAGATCTTCAGCTTGCCAATGGCGATGCCATTGAGTACGCTTTTGCCGGTGCCTACCTGCATAGCACGTTCTCCTTCCACTTACAGCCGGGCGTGCAGCGCCCGGCGTTTTTTCAAAAAAGCCCCCGCAGTTTTCCCGCGAGGGCTCGGCTTTTAAGCCGCAGCTCAGACGTTCTCGCTCAGGAACTTCTGGATTGCCTCTGCGGCTGCTTCTTCATCATCGCCTTCGACCTTGATGGTCACGGTCTCGCCCTGCTTGACGCCCATGCCCATCAGAGCCATCAGCTTACGCATATCGCAGCTCTTGCCGTCCTTCTCGAGGGTAGCGGTGCTTGCAAAGCCCTTCACGGTCTTGACCAGCAGACCGGCGGGACGGGCATGGATGCCGCAGGCATCCTTAATAGTGTACTGAAATTCCTTCATAATCATTTTCTCCTTACTGGATCCCTCTGCCCGGGCTGCACATTCAGCCCCGGAACATGGCTTTGCCAACGGGGATCGGTATACTATTATTATAAACCCGTACAGGTTTTTTTGCACCGTTTCATATTGCCGATTTTTACAAGAATTTTTTGTTATATTTGAACATACGGATGCGACAAAAATCCGTGTTTTGTCTAATTTTTGTCGAATCGTTTGTAAAAACTAGGCAGTTTGTGCAACTGCCGGACAAGAGCTTAAAAGAGGTCGTTTTTTCCCCAAATGCTGTCCCTATTCCACAGGGTAGCCCTCCGCGTCCAGCGGCAGCTCGGTGTAGGGCGCTGCCTGCGGGGCGGCTTCGGGCGCTGCCTCCGGTTCACCGGAAGTTTGCTGTGCGGTGCTGTCGGTCAGCTGCTCGTCGTGCCGCTCGCCCCAGTCGCCGCTGTAATCCTCGCCGGAGGTCTGTTTTGCCAGCTCGTTCTGGGCGTCCTGCAGTCCCAGCACCGTGCCGGAGGGCTTTTCCAACAGATACGCGCCCACAGCCTTCTTTTTGTACACCAGCAGCACTCCGTAGCGGCTGGTCTCGCCGTTGCTTGCCGCCGGGAGCAGCGCCGACCATTTTTCCACCGTCTTGCCCTTGTAGCGGGCAAGATCCATGCCGCTTTGCTGCACCACCCCGTTGAAAGCGGAAAAGCTGTCGTCCCACTTGCGGGGAATTTTGACCTTATCCGCCGTGATGGACGCGCCGTCCACCTCCAGCCCGTAGCCGGTAAACCATGTCTGGATGTCCTGCGCACTCTCGATACGGTTCACCGGGGCAGCCACCGCCACCGTCCGGGTACTGATGAACCGCCCCAGCATGGCGCTGAACACCACCAGTGCGCAGCACGCCGCCCCTGCTCCCAGCTTTTTCAGGCTCGTCTTGCTCAGTGTTACCACAAACATATCCCCATGCCTCCCCGCCATTTGCGCTTGCATACTCTGCCACCAGCTTATGCACAAAAACAGGGAAGTATGCCCTGTTTTTGCGGCAGGGAGGATGATTTAGAATGTGCTCCGCTGCGCTCTGCACATCATCAGCGGAAGAATTATTTATAATTTCGCAATTCTGGAAAATCTGCGGAGCTTGTCGGGGCAAAGCCCCTCCATCTGCTAACGCAGACCGCTCTGCCGCTTAAAAGCCCCACTGGGGCTTTCATTGCTGCGCAAACGCGGATTTTCCAAAATTGCCTTTTCACGGGAGGGGTTTGGAACGAACTCCCTCAGTCAAAACCTGCGGTTTTGCCAGCTCCCTCTGGGAGGGAGCCTTTGGCATGGCGGCAAGGTTTCCGACTAAAGTGCAAAGTTTGGGGGAGTGTTCGCTCCCCCTTGGGGGAGCTGTCGCGCAGCGACTGAGGGGCTATGAATGGAGAAGCGAAAAAAGCGTTAAAGCGATAGCGCCGACTGGCGCAGCGCTAGCTTTTTTGTGCTTCGACTTCTTCTTTAGGTTTGTCAAGGGCGTGCAGCCCTTGGCCCGATGCGGGGTGGGTGGAGTCCAGAGGTAGGGAGGGGGGAGTCGGAACACCCCTCCCTGCCTCTGGCCTAGCGGAGCGTCCCTGCACGCTTGCGGCAAGCAAAAACTTCCCCTGTGAAGCGGAGCGCATTTAAAATCCTCCCACGGCAAGAAAAAGGCTGCTGCACAGAGCGTGTGCAGCAGCCTTTGGGTTGTTACCCGATGTAGCTGATATTGGCGTCCAGCTCGCCGCTGTAACCGTTGATGCGGGCCTTCTCGGTGCCCTGCCACAGATCGCAGCCGATGGGGCTGGAGGAGACGCCGTAGTGGGCGTTCCAGATGGTGTAGCGGCTGCGCAGGGTGTTGTAATTCACCCGCTTGCGGTACCATGTGGTGGAGGCGTACACGCCGGGCTTGTAGCCCAGCGCCTTCACCCGCTCGCAGAAGGCGATGGCGCACTTGGTACGGTCCTCAGCGCCCAGACCGTCGGCGCGGCCGGTGCCGCCCGGGGCGGTGGAAGCCTCGGTGTCATAGAAGATGGGGTAGTCCAGCATCCGGCCGTTCAGCGCCCAGTTGCAGGCCTCGGCCTCCTCCTGTGCCTCGGCCTCGTTTACGGCCTGCGTAAAGAAATACACGCCCACCTTCAACCCCGCGTTGCGGGCGTTGGTAAAGTGCTCTTCGAACATAGGATCCTTGACTAGGTTTCCCGCAGCGCCGTAGCCCCGGTAGCCGATACGGATGATGACGAAGCTCACGCCGGATTTTTTGATCTTGTTCCAGTCCAGCCCGGACTGATACTTGGACACGTCGATGCCAAAAGTCACATTGTCCTGTTTAACGCCGTTGGCATCGAAATAATACAGCTTGCCGTCAATGGAGCGCAGCCCGGTGACCTTTTTGTTGGTGTTCTGCGCGTAGTAGTAGGTCTTGCCGTTCTCGGTGCGCCAGCCGGAGTAGGCCGGTTCCTCTTCCTTATCCTTGCTGCCGAACAGCCAGTTGAACAGCCAACGGAAAAAGCCGTTTTCATCGGTCAGGTC
The DNA here is from genome assembly GCF_003482185.1 of Faecalibacterium sp. OM04-11BH. Taxonomy (NCBI): domain Bacteria; kingdom Bacillati; phylum Bacillota; class Clostridia; order Eubacteriales; family Oscillospiraceae; genus Faecalibacterium; species Faecalibacterium sp. OM04-11BH. The sequence goes on along the minus strand of NZ_QULS01000010.1, from coordinate 93,538 downwards.
GATGCACTGCGCTTCGGCATCCTCCAGCGCGCCGGAATCCAGCGCCTGCTGGATCTGCTCCGGGGTCAGCAATACGCTGTCCTCCGGGGTGTGCTGGGCGGCGGTGTCGTTCTGGGCGGTGCCGTCCGCTGCGGGAGCCTGCGGGTCCTGCGCGGCCAACTCCGGGGTCTCTTCCAGCAGCATGGCAGGGGAGTTCTCCTCTTCCAGTGCGGGATCCTCAGCGGGCTGTGCCGGTGCTTCCGGTGTTTCAACAGCTTCTTCCGGTGCAGCCGGTGCAATTTCGGCGGTTTCCGGCTTTTCCGTTTGCGCCGGGGCAGGCTCAGCCTGCTGCGCGGTGCTTTCCGCTGCCTGTTCCGGGGCGGCGGCCGCTGTGCTCTCGGTGACCGGTGCAGGGTCAGCCGCTGCCGGGCTGCTTGCCTGCGGTACCTCGGCGGTGATGTGGGGCACGACCGCGCCCACGGTCAAAGTTTCCGGCTGTGCAGACAGCAGGGTCGCTGCCCCTGCGCCGCCCACAGCCAGAACCAGCGCCATGGTCAGCGCTGCAATGGCTGTCACCGCCTTGCGGCGGGCTGTGCCGGATCGGTCAAATCGCTTTTTCATCTGTCGTCTCTGCCTCCGAATCTCCCGGTGGTGCAGCGCTGCGCTGCACCGGGTCTTTGCCCCTTGCCCGGGGCGGGCCCGCTTTTATTCCACGCCGCCCATGTGCTTATGATAAAAAGGACGGCGGATGATAACTTTACGCTTCCTCTAGTATACACCCGCACGCGGGGAGCAGTCAACGGCACAGCGGGCTTCTACACAAATTCTCCACCGGGGCAGTGTGTCGGAAAATGTTCCAAATGGAATACGTTCCGGCAGGGCAGAACATTGCACAAAGCCGAAATTTCACAATTTTTCCAGCAACCCCTTGCTGTCTTGACAGGTGTATGGTATGATACAGGACATACGTTCGTAACCTCAACGATCTGTTTTGGATAGAAAGGCAAGTTTTATGTCGAAGCTGAAAGATTTTTTGGCGCGGAAGGATATCGTCATCTCTCCGCAGCGTTACCTCATTGACGCACTGGGCGCAATGGCACAGGGTCTGTTTGCCAGTCTGCTCATCGGTACCATCATCAAGACGGTGGGTCAGCAGACCGGTCTTGCACTGCTGGTGGATCTGGGCGGCTATGCTACGGCCATGAGCGGCCCCGCCATGGCCTGCGCCATCGGCTGGGCACTGCACTGCCCGCCGCTGGTGCTGTTCAGCCTGATCACCGTGGGCTACTCGGCCAATGCGCTGGGCGGTGCAGGCGGCCCGCTGGCCGTGCTCATCATTGCCATTGTGGCAGCAGAGCTGGGCAAGGCGGTAAGCAAGGAGACCAAGGTGGACATCCTTGTCACCCCGCTGGTGACCATTTTTGCGGGCGTCGGACTTTCCATGCTCATCGCCGCCCCCATCGGCGCAGCCGCAAGTCAGGTGGGCACCCTTATTATGTGGGCTACCGAGCAGGCTCCGCTGGTCATGGGCATTCTGGTGTCGGTCATCGTGGGCGTGGCACTGACCCTGCCCATCTCCTCTGCCGCCATCTGTGCAGCACTGGGTCTGACCGGCCTTGCCGGCGGCGCTGCCGTGGCGGGCTGCTGCGCCCAGATGGTGGGCTTTGCCGTGATGAGCTATAAGGAGAACGGCGTAGGCGGCCTTGTCAGTCAGGGGCTGGGCACCAGTATGCTGCAGATGGGCAACATCATCAAGAACCCCCGCATCTGGATCGCCCCCACGCTGGCCAGTGCCATCACCGGCCCGCTGGCTACCTGCCTGTTCCACTTTGAGATGAACGGCGCGGCGGTCTCCTCCGGCATGGGCACCTGCGGTCTGGTGGGTCAGATCGGCGTTTACACCGGCTGGGTCAGCGATATTGCCGCCGGTACCAAGGCTGCCATCACCCCCATGGACTGGGCTGCCATGGTGCTGCTGTGCTTTGTGCTGCCTGCCGTGCTCAGCGTAGTGTTCTGCGAGGTGGAGCGCAAGCTGGGCTGGATCAAGGAAGGCGACTTGAAGCTGAATTAAATAGTTATAGTTAAACCACCGGAGCATCTGCGGATGCTCCGGTGGTTTATTTTTCTCTCTCTAACTCCATGAAAAAATACACTCAAATTGCATAAAAAGTGCATATATTTAAAAATATTTGTATAAAGATACAGATTAAACCAAAAGAAAAGCGAAACGGGCGCTATGTTTGGCAGTTTTTAGCATTGACGGAAAACCCGCGCTGCGTATAATAAAAGCATCAACCGCAAACGAAAGACAGAGGATGCGAAGGGAAATGCGCATCAGAGAACAAAAGTGTATTTTTATTAAAAGGAGCGCGTTTATCATGAAAAAGGAAAACATCAAAAAAGTCGTGCTGGCTTACTCCGGCGGTCTGGATACCTCCATCATCATTCCCTGGCTGAAGGAAAACTACAACAACTGCGAGGTCGTTGCTGTTTCCGGTGACGTGGGTCAGGGCACCGAGCTGGACGGTCTGGAAGAAAAGGCCAAGGCTACCGGCGCATCCAAGCTGTATGTGCTGGATCTGAAGAAGGACTTTGTGGAGAACTACATCTTCCCCACCCTGAAGTTCGGCGCGAAGTACGAGGACTACCTGCTGGGCACCAGCTTTGCACGTCCGTGCATCGCCAAGGCACTGGCTGACATCGCCATCAAGGAGGGTGCAGATGCCATCTGCCACGGCTGCACCGGCAAGGGCAACGATCAGGTGCGTTTTGAGCTGACCCTCAAGGCACTGTGCCCGGATATGGCCATCATCGCTCCGTGGCGTGAGTGGGACATCGAGAGCCGTGACGAGGAGATCGACTACGCCGAGGCGCACAACATCCCCCTGAAGATCAACCGTGAGACCAACTACTCCAAGGACAAGAACCTGTGGCATCTGAGCCACGAGGGTCTGGATCTGGAGAACCCCGCCAACGAGCCCCAGTACAATAAGCCCGGCTTTCTGGAGCTGGGTGTCAGCCCCGAGCAGGCACCCGATGTTCCCACCTATGTGACCATCCACTTTGAAAAGGGCATCCCCACTGCCGTGGACGGCAAGGAGATGGGCGCTGTGGAGCTGGTGGAGTACCTGAATAAGCTGGGCGGCGCAAACGGCATCGGTCTGCTGGACATTGTGGAGAACCGTCTGGTGGGCATGAAGAGCCGCGGCGTGTACGAGACCCCCGGCGGCGCCATCCTGTACAAGGCCATCGACGTGCTGGAGACCATTACGCTGGATAAGGAGAGCGCTCACTTCAAGGCACAGCTGGCACAGAAGTACGCCGATATCGTGTACAACGGCCAGTGGTTCACCCCGCTGCGCGAGGCACTGGATGCCTTTGCCGACAGCCTTGAGAAGACTGTGACCGGCGATGTGAAGCTGAAGCTCTACAAGGGCAACATGATCAACGCCGGTGTGACCTCTCCGTTCACCCTGTACGATGAGCAGACCGCTTCCTTCGGCGTCGATAAGGATTACGACCAGTCCGATGCCACCGGCTTCATCAACCTGTTCGGCCTGTCCATCAAGGAGCGCGCAAAGCTGTCCAAGAACTGGCCGGAGGTCAAGTAACCGCAATATTTTCGACTGCGTGTGTTTTCACACTTTCACACGCGGGTTCTCACACCGGCATCGTTGCCGGCGGCACCGCCGCAGGAGCGTTTTCCCCTGCGGCGGCTTTGCCGTTTTTATAAGGAGTTTATATTATGGCAGAACAACTCTGGAAGGGTCGGTTTTCCAAGGCGGTGGACAGCCGCGTCAACGACTTCAACTCCTCTATCCGCTTCGACCAGCGGATGATCGCGCAGGATATGCGCGGCAGCGGCGTCCACGCCGCCATGCTGGCACGGCAGGGCATCATCTCGGAGCAGGACTGCACGGACATCCTCAGCGGTCTGGCTTCCATCGCGGACGACCTGTCCAGCGGTGCGCTGACCATCGACCCCGCCGCTGAGGACGTGCACACCTTTGTGGAGCAGACCCTGACCGCCCGTATCGGGGATGCGGGCAAGCGGCTGCACACCGGCCGCAGCCGCAACGATCAGGTGGCGCTGGATATCCGCCTGACTTTGCGGGATTACAGCAAGACTTTGCAGGCCTACATCGTGGAGCTGGTGCGGGTGCTGTGCAAAAAGGCGGCGGAGAACACCGCCTCCGTCATGCCCGGCTACACCCATTTGCAGCGCGCCCAGCCCATTACCTTCGGCCACGCGCTGATGGCCTACGCCTCCATGCTGCTGCGAGACCTTGACCGTTTTGCGGACGCCACCGCCCGCATGGATAGCCAGTGCCCGCTGGGCTCTGGCGCACTGGCGGGCACCACCTACCCGCTGGACCGGGATTTCACCGCCGAAAAGCTGGGCTTCGCCGCCCCCTGCGCCAACAGTCTGGACGGCGTGTCCGACCGTGATTTCTGCATCGAGCTGGCAAGCGCCATCTCCATCTGCATGATGCACCTGTCCCGCCTTTCGGAGGAGATCATCCTGTGGTGCAGCTGGGAGTTCAAGTTCATTGAGCTGGACGATGCCTTTACCACCGGCTCGTCCATTATGCCCCAGAAGAAGAACCCGGATGTTACCGAGCTGATCCGCGGCAAGACCGGCCGGGTGTACGGCGACCTGAACACCCTGCTGGTCATGATGAAGGGTCTGCCGCTGGCCTACAACAAGGATATGCAGGAGGACAAGGAAGCCATCTTTGATGCAGTGGATACCTTGGAACTCTGCCTCAAGACCATCACTCCCATGCTGGATACCATGAAGACCCTGCCCGCCAATATGCGCCGCGCCGCCGCAAAGGGCTTTATCAACGCCACCGACTGCGCCGACTACCTGACCAAGAAGGGGATGCCTTTCCGGGATGCCTACAAGCTGACCGGCTGCATGGTGTCGGACTGCATTGCCGCCGACAAAACGCTGGAGGAGCTGACCCTGACCCAGTTCCAGAGTTACAGCCCGCTGTTCGGGGCCGATATCTATGATGCCATCGACCTTGTGCACTGCTGCGAGGGACGCACCAGCTACGGCGGCCCCAGCGCCGCCAGCGTAGAAAAGCAGATCGCGCTGGCAACGGCGCGGCTGGACGCATGGGAGGAGGAAAACGCATGAAGGTAAAGGTATTTATTGATGGCTCTTCCGGCACCACCGGCCTGCGCATCGCCGACCGTCTGGCCGAACGGTCGGAGATCGAGCTGCTGTCCATCTCTGCCGAAGGGCGCAAGGACGTGCACGAGCGGGCAAAGGTCATCAATTCTGCCGACCTTGCCTTCCTCTGCCTGCCGGATGCGGCTTCTAAAGAAGTCATGCCCCTGCTGCGCCCGGATGTGAAGGTGCTGGACACCTCCACCGCCTTCCGCACCGATGCCGCATGGGACTACGGCTTCCCGGAGCTGAAGGGACAGAAGGAAAAAATTCAAAACTCTTACCGTGTGGCGGTGCCCGGCTGCTATGCCAGCGGCTTTATCAGCATCGCCCGCCCGCTGGTGGAGCTGGGGCTGGTGCCGCAAAGCTACCCCTTCAGCTGCACCGGCATCTCCGGCTACTCCGGCGGCGGCAAAAAGATGATTGCGGACTACGAAAGCCCCGACCGCCCGGCGCACAGCAAGCTGGATGCGCCCAAGAGCTACGGCCTGAGCCTTGGCCACAAGCACCTGCCGGAGATGCAGAAGATCAGCGGCCTTGCGCACACGCCGATGTTCGTGCCGGTGGTGTGCGACTACTACTGCGGGATGCAGGTGCTGGTGCCGCTGGATCTTACCCTTGCGGGCACTACCGCCGAGGCCGTGGCTGCCGCCCTTGCGGACTACTACAAGGACGCCGCCACCGTCAAGGTGCACAGCCTGAACGAACCGCTGCCGGAAAACGGCCTGTACTCCAATGCCATGGCGGGCACCGACCGCATGGAGCTGTACCTGACCGTGAACGCAGCGGGAGACCAGATGATGCTGGTCTCGTTGTTTGATAATCTGGGCAAAGGCTCCTCCGGTGCCGCCGTCCAGTGCATGAACCTGATGCTGGGTCTGGAAGAGACCAAAGGGTTGGAATAAACTTGTTTTTCTTTGTGGGAAAGGAAAATCGTTATGCAGTATAAGGAAGTTGCGGGCGGCATCTGCGCGCCCAAGGGTTTTGCCGCCGCCGGTGTCCATTGCGGCATCCGGGCAAATCACAGCGAAAAATATGATCTGGCGCTCATCAAGGCCGAGGTGCGCTGCGCTGCTGCGGGCGTGTACACCACCAACAAGGTCTGCGGTGCGCCCATCAAGGTGGACCGCGCCCATCTGGCCGATGGCTATGCACAGGCCATTGTGGTCAACAGCGGCAACGCCAACACCTGCGCCGCCAACGGCGTGGCGCTGGCTGAGGAGTGCTGTGCACTGGTGGGCAAGGCGCTGAACATTGACGAAAAGGACGTTCTGCCCGCCTCTACCGGCGTCATCGGTCAGCCCATGGTCATCGACCCCTTTGCCCGGGGCATCCCGGCGGCAGCGGAAAAGCTGGCTGCCACCGCGCAGGGCAGCACAGACGCTGCCACCGCCATCATGACCACCGACACCCATAAAAAGGAGTACGCCATCCAGTTCGAGCTGGGCGGCAAGGTGTGCACCGTGGGTGCCATCGGCAAGGGCAGCGGCATGATCGCCCCCAACATGGCTACCATGCTGGCGTTCTACACTACTGATGCCGCCGTCTCGCCCGCGCTGCTGGAAAAGGCGCTCAAGACCGTGGTGCCCGGCACCTATAACCAGATGAGCGTGGATCTGGATACCTCCACCAACGATACCCTGATCATTATGGCGTCCGGTCTTGCGGGCAACCCGGAGATTTGCGAGGAGAACGCGGACTACGCCGCTTTTGTGGCAGCGTTGACCGCCATTGCAGAGCACATGTGCGCCGAGCACGCCGGAGACGGCGAGGGTGCCACCCACCTGATTACCTGCGAGGTGACTCATGCGCCCGACCTGAAAATTGCCCGCGCCGTCAGCCGCAGCGTGGTCTGCTCCAACCTGTTCAAGGCGGCGGTCTTTGGCCGCGATGCCAACTGGGGACGCATCCTGTGCGCCATCGGCTATACCCCCGGCGATTTCTCCATTGATAAGGTCTGCGTCTGGCTTTCCAGCAAGGCGGGCGAGGTGTATGTGTGCGAGAACGCAGCCTACCACCCCTACAGCGAGGACGAAGCCGCCAAGGTGCTGGCAGAGCACGATGTTCTGGTCAAGGTGGATATGGGCACCGGCGAGGCAAGCGCCAAGGCATGGGGCTGTGACCTGACCTATGACTATGTGAAGATCAACGGCGATTACAGAACCTGACAACCCTCTCAGGCGCTGCGCGCCAGCTCCCCCGAAGGGGGAGCTTTAGGAACGAACGACAAGCAGCTGAGTTTATTTTATGGAATAAAGTGACCCGTCCGGCAAAAGATCCCCCTGAGAGGACAGACTTCCCCCGCGCCGGGGGAAGATGTCGCGTAAGCGACAAAAAGGGGAATCTGGCAATGCCGCAAGGCATTGACTGAGAGGGTTCAGAGGAAATCTTATGAAAAACGAAGAAATGGCGCGGCTTTTTTCGGAGGCCACCCCTTATATCCAGAAGTACCATGGCAGAACCATGGTCATCAAGTACGGCGGCAACGCCATGATCAACGAGAGCTTGAAAAACGCCGTGATGAACGACCTTGTCACCCTGACGCTGCTGGGTGTGCGGGTGGTGCTGGTGCACGGCGGCGGCCCCGCCATCAATGAGATGCTGAAAAAGGTGGGCGTAGAGAGCCACTTTGCAAACGGTCTGCGGGTGACGGACGATGCCACCATGGAGATCGTGCAGCAGGTGCTGGCAGGTAAGGTGAACAAGGACCTTGTGGCAAAGCTGCGCGGGCGCGGCGTGGGTCTGTGCGGCATGGACGGACAGATGCTCCGCTGCACCGAGCTGGACCCGCAGCTGGGTCATGTGGGCGAGATCGTCCATGTGGACGCCACCCTGATCGAAAGCCTGCTGGACGGCGGCTTTATCCCGGTCATCGCCACCGTGGGCATGGACGACCTTGGGCAGGCGTACAACGTCAACGCCGACACTGCCGCTGCCCAGATCGCCATTGCCCTCAAGGCCGAAAAGCTGGTGTCCATGACCGATATCGCGGGTCTGCTGCGGGATAAGGAGGACGAGACCACCCTCATCCCCGAGGTGGAGGTGACCGAGATCGAGGGCTACAAGTCCGCCGGTATCATTGCGGGCGGCATGATCCCCAAGATCGGCGGCATGGCGGATGCCATCTATCAGGGTGTGCACGAGGCGGTCATCATTGATGGCCGCGTGCCGCACTCCATCCTGCTGGAGCTGTTCTCCGACCGCGGCTCCGGTACCCGCTTCTACCGCCGCAGCCACCGCGAATAAAAAGATTGCGCAAGCGAAAAAGCAGTATTATAATAGAAAAAAAGCTCCCTCCGGGGGAGCAGCGCATGCGCGGAACTTCTATTCACAGGAGGTACACCTATGGATTCTGAAAAAGTCATCAAGCGGGACAACGAGTACGTCCTGCACACCTATAACCGCAGCCCCATCGTGCTGGAAAAAGGCCACGGGCTGTACGCCGAGGGCCCGGAGGGACAGAAGTATCTGGACTTCACCAGCGGCATCGGGGTGAACAGCCTTGGCTACTGCGACCTTGCATGGGCAGAAGCCGTGTCCCAGCAGGCACACAAATTGCAGCACACCTCCAACCTCTACTATACCGCACCCTGCGGCAAGCTGGCGAAAAAGCTGTGCAAGCGCACCGGCATGAGCAAGGTATTCTTCGGCAACTCCGGTGCCGAAGCCAACGAGGGCGCCATCAAGGCCGCCCGCAAGTACAGCGTAGACCATTACGGCAAGGACCGCTACAACGTCATCACGCTGGTCAACAGCTTCCATGGCCGCACCCTTGCCACCCTGACCGCCACCGGGCAGGAGGTGTTCCACAACTACTTCGGCCCCTTCAACGAGGGTTTCCAGTACGTCCCGGCAGGGGATATCGAAGCGCTGCGGGAACTGGTAGACCGCCACACCTGCGCCGTGATGATGGAACTCATTCAGGGTGAGGGCGGCGTGATGGCGCTGGACCCGGACTATGTACAGGCCGTGCGCGCTTTGTGCGACGAAAAAGACCTTGTGCTCATCGTGGACGAGGTGCAGACCGGCGTAGGCCGCACCGGCACCTTCCTGTGCTGTGAGCACTATAACCTCAAGCCGGACATCGTCACCCTTGCCAAGGGGCTGGGCGGCGGCTTGCCCATCGGTGCGGTGCTGATGAATGAAAAGGTAGCCGAGGGCATGGGCCCCGGTACCCACGGCTCCACCTTTGGCGGCAACCCGGTGGTCTGCGCCGGTGCAAATGTGGTGGTGGACCGTCTGGATCAGAGCTTCCTTGCACAGGTCAGCGAGCGCGCCGTACAGCTGCGCACCGGTCTGGCAAAGCTGCCCCACGTCAAGAACATTTCCGGCATCGGCCTGATGGTGGGCATCGAATTCTTTGATGTACAGGCTGCGGATGTGCTGGCTGCCTGCCGCGAAAAGGGCTTGCTGGTGCTTACCGCCAAGACCCGGCTGCGTCTGCTGCCGCCGCTGACCGTCTCCGAGCACGAAGTAGACATGGCGCTGGAGGTGCTGGCCGAGGTGCTGGGCACGATGGAGCCGACAGCTCCGAAGGAGCAGGCATGAAAAATCTGCTGAAAATGGGCGACCTTTCCCCCGCCGAGCTGACCCACATTCTGGATGTGGCAGACCAGCTGAAAGCGGACTGCAAGGCGGGCCGCACCGCCCCGCTGCTGGCGGGCAAAAGCGTGGCGCTGCTGTTCTCCAAGGCATCCACCCGCACCCGCACCAGCTTTGAGGTGGGTGTGTACCAGATGGGCGGTCTGGGCAACTACATGAACACCGCCGAATTACAGGCCGGGCGCGGCGAGCCTTTGCGGGACACCGCCCGGGTGCTGGGGCGCTACTACGACTGCGCCGTCTGGCGCACCTACCGCCAGCGGGACTTGGAGGAACTGGCGGAGCTTTCCGGCATTCCGGTGATCAATGGCCTGACCGACTACGCCCACCCCTGTCAGGTGCTGGCAGACCTGATGACCATCCGGGAGCGCCGGGGCACGCTGGCAGGGCTGAAGCTCTGCTTTGTGGGCGACGGCAGCAACATGGCAAACAGCCTGATCGTGGGCGGCCTTTTGGCGGGAATGCAGGTATCCTGCGTCTGTCCTCCGGGCTACCGCCCGGCAGCGGATGTGCTGATGTTTGCCCACAAATACGGCGATGCCTTCCACCTGACCACCGACCCCGCCGAGGGTTTGCGGGACGCGGACATCGTAGCCACCGCCGCATGGAACACCACCGCCCCCGGCACCGCCGAGAACGAGCAGCGTCTGCGGGATTTTGTGGGCTTCCAGCTCACCGGCCGTCTGCTGGAAAACGCCAAGCCGGACGCGCTGGTGCTGCACTGTCTGCCCGCCCACCGGGGCGAGGAGATCTCCACCGCCCTGTTCGAGCAGCACGCAGACGAGATCTTTGACGAAGCGGAGAACCGCCTCCACGTCCAGAAAGCCGTGCTTGCCGTCCTGCTGGCGGGCAAGTAAAATGCAATGACCTATACAGGGGACTGCCGCACAGCGCTGTGCGGCAGTCCCTTTTTTTGCGCCCCAAAAGGGTGCGCAAGGGCTTTTTTAGGGTTTTTCGGGGCGATTCGATGCATTTCAGGGGCCATTCACGCAGAATTGCTCTACTTTTGCCGCCGTTCGTGGTATACTACAAGCACAGAGCAGTGCTCTGTTTAATATGCCATTCCCATAATTCCTATAGAGCAGAAAACCGTCCGGTAACCGCAAACCGGGCGGTTTTCTGTTTTTGCGGGTGCATCCGGCGCGCCGGGGCGTTTCAGCGCATTTGCGGGGCGATTCGTGCCCAAAACCGTCCAAAGCGGGCAAAACGTGGTACACTGGGTACAACAAAAAACGCCCGGCTTGGAAGGGCACTTAAAAAGGAGAGGATCTTATGCAAAAACGGCTCATCAGCATGGTTCTGGCGCTGAGCATGGCACTGACCGCAATGCCGCTGCCTGCCCTTGCCCAGAGCGCCCCGCCCGACACCGCCAGCGCCGCTGCACTGGCAGAGGAAAACGGCGATGTCACCGATATCTATACAGACGACAACTCTAGCAAGCCCTACGGCGACCCCTTCGGCGGCGGCAAAGGCAGCTGGTCCTACGATGAGGCCAGCAAGACGCTCACCCTGAAAACCGGCACCTTCCGGCTCCGCAATTACAGCCATGACAGCTACAATAATCACATCCAATGGAACGTGAAGATCGAAGCCGGTGCCACCCTGCAGGAGGCGCGGATCGGCTCGGAATACCATAACGGCTACACCGTGACCAACGCAGGCACTATCTCCGGCGGCACCTTCTACGGCAAGGTGATCTGTGAAGCCGGGGCTGTCATCAGCGGCGGCACCTTTAAAGGAAATGCCATTGTTAATGCTGCGGGCGGCGAGGTCACCATTGAAGGTGGCACCTTTGAAGAGGGTAGTTATACCAGCGGCGTGACCGTTAAAGCAGCGGGTACCCTTACCATCAATGGCGGCACCTTTAAGGGTAAGTACACCTGCTCCGTGGATATCAACAATTGTGAAAAAATCGTCATCAACGGCGGCAGCTTTGAAACCTCGCTCACGGATCTTGAAAGGACAACGGAAACCATCATCAATGGCGGTCTGTTCAACGACAAGCTGTATGTTGCAGGAGATAAATGTACCGTCAACGGTGGTCTGTTCACCACTGAAGATGACCCGCTGCCCGAGGACGCAACCGTCAACGGCGGCTACTTTGTGACAGAACGCGCTGGCCTTGTAGCCATCGATGCAACCAATGCTCCGGTGTATGCCCCTGTCGCAGTGGCAGCGAACGGCACGGTGACCGAGTGGTCGGCAGACACTTATAGTACTCTCTATGTCGCGCCCAATACCAGTGTCACCCTGAAGCCCACCTGCAAGCTGGAAAGTGTCGTCAGCGGTGATGACAAGCTGAGCTATAAAGCCAAGGGCGGCGCAGTCAGCTTTACTGTGGGCACGGAAGCTGTCCAGCTCAACAGCGTTACAGTAGGGGAACTGGTCATTGAAAAGAACGGCTTCCCCAAGGGCACGGACGGCGGCGTCTATGGTGCCAAGGGCAACGGCTGGTCCTTTGAACCGAACCACAAGCACGCAGAACTGTTTACAAACGATGTTCCCACCCTGACCATCGAGAAGGACGCTGTGCTGGACTTCGACAAGGTGACAAATAAGGCCGGTACAGTAAAATTTGCGGTTGAAAACTACGGCACCTTCAGCGGTACGCTGAACTCCACCCGGTATGTGTACAATAGGGAGGGCGGCGTCATCACGGATGCCAAGCTGGACAGCGCGCAGAGCCTTTACAATGACGGCCTTGTGAAGGATTCGGTGCTGTGCTTTGACTACATCGGCAACGGTTGGCGCGACCCGGCGCAGCCCGCTACCATCCGCAACTCTGCGCTGGATGTTACCGGATATTCGGTAGTCAACATGGCTTCCAATAAGGCTGTGCTGGACGGCTGCTATAACAGCGCCGGTTACACCGGCACTGCCGTGATCAAAAACGGCGGCACGGTCAAAAACAGTAAGAGCACCCTGAAGCTGCCAGTGGAAAATACGGCCGGCCATGACGGCAATGCAGAGCCCTACCAGCCCATCATTGACGGCGGCGAGTGCACCGTTGTCTATAATGAGGGCGGCATCATTCAGAATAACCCCATCATCCACGCGCTGGTGGCAAAGGAACCCAAAGACCTGAACGGCGCTGCGGATTACTACACCCTGAACTACACTGCACCGGAAGATGCCGAGTACGCTAAAAAATACATCAACGGCATCAATGGCATGATGGAGGGTATTTGGGACGCAAAAACCTCCACCCTCTACGTTGACACCGATCTGAACACCATCTCGGTCATCACCCATGCCCCCATCAAGAGCGTGAACGGCGTGACTTATAGCGGCTCTATGCGCTATGATACAGAGCGCTACACCAGCACTATCGACCTGAGCAAGTATAACATCCCGCAGACCCATATCCTCAACCTGAGCGCCACCGACGAGGGCGCGGCAGCGCTGCCGCCGGCAGACCCCGCAGACTTTGCCTTTGCCCTGCCCAACAACCTGACCTATGACGGCAACCCCAAGAGGGTAGATGTGATCGTTAAGGAAAACGCCACCAAGGAATACGGCGCTGTTACCGTGACCTACAAGCAGGACGGCAAGGTGCTGAACGGTGCTCCCATTGAGCCGGGCACTTACACCTTTACCGCGAATGTAGCAGCTACTGCTACCTGTGCGGGCGGCGATGTGACCCCGAAGGATAACATGTTTACCATCCAGAAGGCTGCACTGAACCCCGCAGACTTTACCGTGACAGAACCCACTGACCTGACCTATGACGGCAGCGCCAAGGAAGTAACCGTTAAGAACACCAGTGATAAGGACTACGGCGAGATCACCGTGACCTACAAGCAGAATGGTGAAGCACTGAACGGTGCTCCTACTGAACCGGGCGAATACAGCTATACCGTCACCGCCGCAGGCAGCGCACGGTATGTGGGCGGCACTGTTAAAACAGGCTCGTTCCGCATTACAAAAACAGGCACGACCGACCCCGAACCGGAAAAGACCTATCAGCTTACCGTTGCCGGTGCGGACATCACCCTGCCCGAGGATGCAGACGCAAGCGCCCTGAAAGCAGGACAGCTGGTCAGCCTGACCGCTTACCCGGACACCGACACCGTGCACTTTGCCCAGTGGGTAGTGAGCGGCGCTGACGGCGCACTGAGCCCGGCAGACCTGATGGATGCCGCAGACGAACCGCTGACAGAGGATGCCTTTAAGCAGCGCACCCTGACCTTCAGAATGCCCGCAAAGAGCCTGACGATCACCGCCGAGACCACCACGGTGGAGCAGCCAGAGCAGCCGCCGGAGGAGGACAGCACCGAGTACAGCCCGCTGCAAACGGTGGGCATTCTGGCCGGTACAACGGCAATGTTTGCTGGCTGCGCAGTGATCGGCTACGAGGCCGTTACCGGCAGCATCCTTGTAGACCTGCTGCCCAAGGGCACAGCCATCCCGAGCACCCGGGAACAGCTGGCAGTGCTGCTGTGGAGCACCGCAGGCAAACCTGAACCCGCTGCACCCGCTGTTTACAGCGATGTAGCCGAGCCTGAGACCGCCAAGGCAGCCCGCTGGGCTGTGGAGGCCGGGCTGCTGCCCGACATGGGCGAGGGCGTCTTTACGCCCGGCAAGCGTGTGACCAAGGTACAGGTCATCCGTGCTTGGAGCCAGCTGAAAAAGCTGGGTCTGGCGAAATAACCATTGCCATCTCCCGATCGATCCTTTCCAATAAGCGCAGCAAGGCCGTCCGGCGAATGCCGGACGGCCTTGCTGGCGTTATAGGGGAACGAACTCCTTCAGTCAAAGCCTGACGGCTTTGCCAGCTCCCTCTGGGAGGGAGCCTCTGGCGCGCCCGCAAACTTTGCGCTTTAGCCGGAAACTTTACCGCCATGCCAAAGGCCCCATCTCCGAGGGGGCTGGCATCGAGCGCAGCGAGATGACTGGGGGAGTTTCCTCGGCAGCGGAGGGCGTTTTCAATCGTTCTGCACCCCGGGACACCCGGCGGCCCGCCATGCGGCGCACAGCACCTCTTTTTCCGGCTTGGAGAGCTTTTTCAGGGCGGCTTCCCGGCGCAGGGCGGCGCGTTTGTCCGCGCAGCGCTCTAGATAGGCAAAGCCTACCGCGCCGTGGGCGCGGGTGTAGCGGGCACCTTTGCCGCTCTGGTGCGCTTTCAGCCGGGCGGCGGGGTGGTTTGTCCAACCGGTGTACAGCTGCCCGCCGGTGCAGCGCACCATGTAGACGTAGGCGGCGTCAGGCAAGGCGTCCATTGTTTTTCAGTACCTGACGACAGGCGGCAAGGGCGGTCTCCTTGTCCTTGGCGGTGATGAGAAAACGGCTGGCGTGGCAGAAGCTGATGCCCGGGATGCCGCTCTTCTGCTCGATGACCTCCTGCGGCTGTCCCGCCCAAGACTGGGGGAAGGGCAGCTTGGACTTTTTGGTCTTGTGGTCGGTGACGCACTGCGCGCTCCACCCGCCGCGCTGGCTGGGGTACACCACAAACAGAGCGTCGGTCTTATACAGGCCGTTTTTCCACGGCAGATAGCAGGGCAGCACCACAATGCCATCGCGGGAGCTGCGGTAGGCCTGCTGTACTTTTTCGTCCGCGCGGTTCACGGCGTTGGCGCTGTCGATCTGGTTTTCCAGGATCTGCTTTGCCACAGCCACCGCCTTGAAAAAGCAGCTGTCCTGATCCTCCTTGGAGTCCCACACCGGGTTGAAAAAGCCAATGGCATCGCACAGGCTGTTCTGCTCGCCGGTGTTGTCGTTCAGATCCAGCGGCTGGATGAAGTTTTCGTCAATGAGCCGCGCCTGCCGCTCGCCCACAAGGCCGGGCCCAAGCACCCGCCACAGCAGACCAAAGGCTGCGTAGGGCACGCCGTTGGCGCGGTACTCCCGGGGCTCCTGATGGTGGTCGAACATCCCAAAGCCGATATCGTACACGATGCCGTCAAAATCGTCAGGTACGGTAAAGCCGCGGGTGATCTTGATATCCGGGCGCAGAATTTGCAATAGCGCCGTAGCAAACACGTCATCGGCATGGAACTTGCCGGCGTGGGTAAAACCGTTTGCGGGAATTTTCATGGATTTGATACCTCTTCTTTACTTTCAGATACACCTTAGTTTTGTCTGGTATCAGTATAGCACAATCCCGCCCGTGGGACAACAAAAAGGAACGGCAGCGCCGCCGTTCCTTTTGTGCGGGACGATTTGGAATGCGCTCCGCTGCGCTTCCACTGGAAGCGGCGTTGTAGATGCCGTTTGCCTTTACGACCCCTCCCGTGAAAATGGGATAGCGGAGCGTCCGCAGACGCTCCGCTATCCCGAAATAAAAATAATATTTCCGCTAAACATGGCTAGAGCGAAGCGGAAGCCATTTTCAACCGTCCTACAACAAAAAGGCTGCTGCACAGCGGTTTGTGCAGCAGCCTATAACAGCTTTGCTTACAGCGCCGAGTAGCCGAAGCTGTTCACCAGCGCGTCAATGTGCTGCCCGGCCTTGCACAGGGGGCAGTCGCGGGAGTCGAAGCTGGCGTAATCCGGCAGACTGGTGGGGTCGAAGATGGAGGTGACCGGGTAGCCAAGGCACTCGTGGGTGGTGGCAAAAATAGCCGAAAGCCCTGCCACGATGCCGCCGTAGTAGTTTACGGCTTCCACGGCTGCCTGAATGGTGTAGCCGGTGGTGATGGATGCGGCCAGAATGAGGACGTGCTTGCCCTTGACCATGGGGGCAAGATTGTCCCGCAGAATGATCTGGCTGCCGGAGGTGTATTCCGGCGTGACGATGTAGATGGTCTTGTGAGCGTTCATATTGGTAAAGCCGTCCTTGGTCAGCTCGTTGGCAAGGCAGGTGCCAATGACCTGTGTGCCGTCCAAGCAGAGCACGGTATCCACGATGGTGCTGTGCTGGTAAGCGCTGACCAGCTCCTTTGCCACGGCCTTGGCCTCGGAAAGGCGGGTCTTTTGGGTGGTCACGTCGATGTAATAGTTGATGTGGCTGTGGCTGGTGGCAAAATGTCCCTTGGCCACCCGCAGGAACAGTTCGCTTTTGCTGGTGGGAAGCTTGACCATGTTGATCATTGTACAGCACTCCTTTTTTCACCGGGCGCAGCTGCGCCGCAAAATACAAAACAGCGCGGCGACCCATTTTGATCGCAGCGCTTATTTTTCTTCTCTGCTTCTTTATTGTACTGAAAAATGCCGCTGTGCACAAGACACAAACTTGACGAAAAACCTTGCTTTTTTGCAGACATATCGCCGAAAACTTGGATGCAAAGGCCGCTGCCGCCCGGAATGCCGCACCACAAGAGGGGCACAGCGGCAAGACCCGTACTGCGGCAGGGGAGGAACACGCTTTTTTGCGCAACACGGAAAATTTTGCAAAAAGGGACTGGTATTTTTGCGGGTTTTGAGTATAATATAAGGGATAGTTCAAATTTGAAGTAAAAGGAGAATCACTTCCATGGCACAGGCAAAACAGGACATGGGCTCCGGCAGCGTAAAAAAGCTGATGCTGCAGCTCATGATCCCGGCGGTCGTTGCACAGGTGGTCAACCTGCTGTATAACATCGTGGACCGCATTTACATCGGACATATCGCCGGCATCGGCGCGGCAGCGCTGACCGGCGTGGGACTGTTCACCCCCATCCTTATGCTGCTGAACGCATTCGCCATGCTGGTGGGCGCGGGCGGCGCACCCCGCACCGCCATTGCGCTGGGGCAGGGCGACAAGGAGCAGGCGGAGAAGATCATCTCCAACAGCTTTACCATGCTGCTGCTCTTCTCGGTGGTGCTGACCGCGGCGTTCTACGCCGGAGCACCCACCCTGCTGCGGCTGTTTGGCGCCAGTGACGCCACCCTGCCCTATGCGCTGGCGTACAGCCGCATCTACATTCTGGGCTCGGTGTTTGTGCTGCTGGTGCTGGGCATGAACCCCTTCATCACCACGCAGGGCTTTGCCAAGACCAGTATGCTTACCACCGTCATCGGTGCGGTCATCAACATTATTCTCGATCCCATCCTGATCTTTGGTCTGGGGCTGGGCGTGCGGGGCGCTGCCATTGCCACCGTGCTCAGTCAGGCTGTGGGCGCGGTGTGGATCCTGCACTTCCTCACCGGCAAAAAGACCATCCTGCGCCTGCGCAAGGACTGTATGCGCCCGGAAAAGAAGGTCATCCTGCCGGTGATGGCGCTGGGCATCTCCACCTTTGTGATGATGTCCACCGAAAGCCTGCTGTCCATCAGTTTCAGCTCCAGTCTGGCGCGGTACGGCGGCGACGTGGCTGTGGGTGCCATGACCGTCATCACCAGCGCTTCCCAGCTGTGCACCCTGCCCATTCAGGGCATCTGTCAGGGCGGTCAGCCGGTAATGAGCTTCAATTTCGGCGCGGGCAAAAAGCTCCGCGTCAAGGAGGCGTTCCGCTTCCAGCTGCTGCTGTGCGGCTGCTACACCTGCCTGTTCTGGCTGCTCATGATGCTGGCGCCGGGGGCTGTGGCGGGCATCTTCACCTCAGATACGGCGCTGATCGACTACACCACATGGTCCATGCGCATCTACATGGCAGGTATCTTTGCCATGGGCTTCCAGATCGCCTGCCAGCAGAGCTTTATGGCGCTGGGTCAGGCCAAGGTCAGCCTGCTGCTGGCCTGTCTGCGCAAGATCATTTTGCTGATCCCGCTCATCTTCATTCTGCCGCACCTGCTGCCGGACCCGGTGTTCGGCGTCTTTCTGGCAGAGCCGGTCAGCGATATTCTGGCGGCTACCATTACCACCATCACCTTCTTCTCCCGCTTCAACGGTATTCTGGAACGGGGCGCTGCAAAGGTATAACGCATACGATTGGAATGCGCTCCGCTGTGCTCTGCGCATCATCAGCGGAAAAACTATTTTTAATAGAACAATGCCGGAGCGTCTGCGGACGCTCCGGCATTGTATTTTCACAGAGGGGGTCGTGGAGAAAAACGACAGTTGCAGTGCCGCTTTCTACGAAAGCGCGGCGCTGCGGGCGAGCGCTTGCTCCCCCTCGGGGGAGCTGTCGCGCAGCGACTGAGGGGCTATAAATGGAGAAGCGAAAAAAGCGTTAAAGCGATAGCGCCGACTGGCGCAGCGCTAGCTTTTTTGTGCTTCGACTTCTTCTTTAGGATTGTCAAGGGCGAGCAGCCCTTGTCCCGTTGCGGGGTGGGTGGAGTCCAGAGGTAGGGAGGGGGGGGGCGGAACACCCCTCCCTGCCTCTGGCCCAGCGGAGCGTCCCTGCACGCTTGCAGCGAGTAGTAACTTCCCCTGCGCCGCGCAATCCAAATTACTTTTCAGCTACTGCCGCCTCCGGCTCACCCAGAGCCAGCACCTTTGTCAGCTCGGCCTGCACCTTGGCGTTTGTGGCATCGGTGACAGCCAGCACGTCGGAATAGAACTTTTCCATCTCGTCGCGGGTGGAGAAGGTGGCTACATACATCTGGTTGCCCATGGCACCGGACAGTGCCTCGGGGATGCGGTCCACCATGCGCATGTTGTCCTGATACTTCTGCATCAGCTGCTCGTGGCTGTAAACGAAGCTCTTGCCGTCCCGGCGGCCGGCAAAGGCGCAGTAATAGTGCTCACCCACCGGCATATCGGTGCCGCCGAAGGCGATCATGTCCGCCCAGATCTTGTACACGTTGGTGGAACGGGCAAAGTCGATCATGTCCGGGGTAAAGCCGCCGCAGGGGCGCATGTTGACTTCCAGCGCCACGATCTGGCCTTTTTTGCCCATGCTGGCCTGATCATCGGTCATGCGGAAGAACTCGAAGTGGACAAAGCGGCTCTTCACCCCAAAGCTCTTGACGGCGGCACGGCCTGCGGCGCGGGTGTCCTCCGGCAGATCCTTGATGATGTAGTAGATGGAGTTATCGTCGTTGTTCACGATGTCCATGATGGACACGGGGCTTACGTTGCCCGCCTCAAAGATGGGGTTGCCGTGGGCGTCGATGATGGCATCGTAGCTGTTCACCTCGGCGCGGACGAACTCCTCCATGATGTAGGCCACATCCGGGTGTTCTTTCTCCTTGTAAGCCAGAAATTCTTCCAGTTCCTTGTCGGTGGAAAGGCGGTGGGTATCCGAAGCACCCACGCCGTTGTCCGGCTTGACTACCACCGGGTAGCCCACCTGCGCCACAAAGGCCTTGCAGCCTGCAAGGTCATCTACCATGTGGTAGCGGGCGGTGGCGATACCGGCCTTCTGGTAGTACTCCTTCATCTTGCTCTTGTACTTGATGCGGGGCATATCAGAGGTCTGGAAGCCGCTGGTAATGTGAAAATCGGTGCGCAGGGCGGCATCCCGTTCCAGCCAGTATTCATTGTTGGACTCCAGCCAGTCGATGCGGCCATACTTGAAGGTGAAAAAGGCCACGGCGCGGTACACCTCGTCGTAGTTTTCCAGACTGTTCACCTTGTAGTATTCGTTCAGGCTTGCCTTCAGTTCGGGCTTCAACTCCTCGTAGGGCTGGTCGCCGATGCCCAGCACGTTCAGGCCGTTGTTTTTCAGCTCCCGGCAGAACTGCCAGTAGTTCGTGGGGAAGTTGGGGGAGATAAAAATAAAGTTCTGCATAGTATTTGTTGATTCCTCTTTCCGTTACCTCTATGATTGCAATGCCCCTGCGGGGCGGGACAGACTTTAATATTGGGAAACAACGGCGCGTCCATGGACGCGCCGTTGTGCCATTTTCACGGGATGGGTCACTGCTGGCCCAGAATGTAGGGCATATAGTATGCCACCTGCTTGTACCACCAGTTCCAGTCGTGGTTGACATCGTGACCCCACAGGTCTACCCAGATGGGGATATGCTTTGCTTCAAAGATGCGCTTGAGCAGCCATGTGGTGTCCGGCTGTTCCCAGTCGCCCTGGCCGCAGCAGATGACAGCTTTCTGGCTGCGGAACAGCTGCATATAGGGGTGATCCTCCGGGAAGTTCTTCATGTAGTCCACAGGGGAGTTCATGTACACCAGCTCGTCCATGTAGTCGCCAAAGCCGTAGTGGGCAGTGTAGATGCCGCTGAGTGCCAGACAGCCGCAGAAGATATCCGGGCGGCGCAGATACAGGTTTACCGCATGGGTAGCGCCCAGACTGCAACCAAAGGCGATGACGCCGGGCAGGTCGCTCCAGCCGTTGCGCTGCTGCGCCAGATGCTGAAGCATCGGGGCGGCCTCGCGGGTGATGTAGTGCAGCCACTGCTCATAGCGGCGGATACGCCAGTAGGGGTTGCCCTGCGCATCCGACCAAGTTTCCTGATCCATAGTGTCGATGGAAAGCACCATGATCTGCCCGGACTCGATCCACGGGGCAAGGGTGTCGGTCATGTGGAAGTTTTCAAAATCGAAAAAACGGCCGTCCTGACAGGGAATATACAGCATCGGGCGGCCTGCGTGGCCGTAAAGCTTGCACTCCATATCCCGTCCCAGTTCCGGGCTGTACTCCTTGAAATACTGCATCTCCATGGTGTTTCCTCCTTTAGTGTTGTTGGGCTATGGTGTCGCCCTTCTCTTACTCCTCCACCTCATACAGCAGGGTGTGGAACACGAAGGGCAGCTGTTTTTCCCAGCTGGCTTCGCTGTGGGTGCCGCCGGGCACGATGCGGCTGGTCAGGTGGATGCCCCGGGTCATCAGCTTGCCGCTCAAGGCAGAAAACTGTCGGCGGATGCCCTCGTGGTTGCCCATCTCCCGGGAGCCGTAGTCCATGTACAGCACCGTGCCGGGGGCAAGCTTTGCGCGCCCCACAAGGCCGGAAAGCTTATCCGGTGCCACCCAGATGGAGGGGGAAAGTGCTGCGGCACGGCTGTAAGTATCGTTATATTGCAGCAGGGCATACAGGCTCATCAGTCCGCCCATGCTGCTGCCGCCGATAAAGGTATTTGCCCTGTCCGGCAGGGTGCGGAAATTCTGGTCGATCAGGGGCTTGAACCGGTGGATGAACCAGCTCATAGTGGCCTGTCCCTTGCCGTCAAAGTGGCCGTAGGTGGGGTCATCGAAGCGGTAGGGGGAATACTCCACCAGACGCTCGTTGTTTGCCCCGGCGTTGCACTCGATGGCCGCCACGATCAGCGGGGTGTCGGTATAGTCCAGATAATCTGCCACGCCCCAACTTTTGCCGTAGGTGGCATCCTCGTTGAAAAACACGTTCTGCCCATCGAACATATACAGCACGGGGAACCGGCGCTCCGGCTGTGCCTCGTACATGGTGGGCAGGTAGACATACGCCCGGCGCTGTTCGGTGCCGTTGACCGCCGGGTAACTCATGCTCCATTTTTTGATCATGGTGCTTCTTTCCTCTCAAATCTTCCTGCAAAGGGCACAGGCGGCAAGCCCACGCCCTTTATAGGTAGTGTAGCACCATGCGGCGGGAATTGCAATCTTTATGCGCAAAGGGGCGGCGGGACGATTTGGAATGGCTTCCGCTTGCGCTTTAGCCATATTCAGCGGAAATATTATTTATAATTTCGCAATTCTGGAAAATCTGCGGATTTTCCAGAATTGCCTTTTCACGGGAGGAGCCGTGACGGCAAACGGCATCTGCGGTGATGCAAAAGGGACTGCTGCCCCAGATGGTATGCAGCAGTCCCTTTAAAAGCCGTAGGGTGACAGGCGGCTCAATATTTCTTTTCCACAGGCACGATCCAGCCCTTGGTGTCGGGCAGCTTGCCCCACTGCATACCGGTCATGGTGTCGTACAGCTTCTGGGTGACAGGGCCGATCTTGCCGTCGCCGATGAAAGCGTGCTCGCCCTTCCAGACCAGCTCCTTGACGGGAGAGACGACAGCGGCGGTACCGGTGCCGAACACCTCTTCCAGCTTGCCTTCGCGGGCAGCGGCCATGATATCGGCAATGGCGATCTTGCCCTCAACGACCTCGTAGCCCCAGTCCTTCAGCAGCTCGATGCAGCTGCGGCGGGTGACGCCGGGCAGCACGGTGCCCACGGTAGCAGCAGTGTACACCTTGCCGTCGATCTTGAACATGATGTTCATGCTGCCAACTTCTTCAACGTACTTCTTCTCCACGCCGTCCAGCCACAGCACCTGTGCGTAGCCCTGCTCCTCAGCCAGCTCACCGGCCTTGATAGAAGCGGCGTAGTTGCCGCCGCACTTGGTAAAGCCGGTCAGACCCGGGGCGGCGCGGATATACTCGTCCTCCACGTAGATGCGCACAGGGTTGATGCCCTCGGCGTAGTAAGCGCCGGAGGGAGCGCAGATGATGCAGAAGATATAGTGCTTGGAGGCGTGCACGCCCAGACCCACATCATTGGCAAAGATGAAGGGACGGATGTACAGGGAAGCGCCGTCGGTGTGGGGCACCCAGTCGCGGTCCACATCCACCAGAGCCTCAACAGCCTGAATGTAGTCCTCTACCGGGATCTTGGGGATGCACAGACGGTCGGCAGAATCCTGAAAACGCTTGGCGTTGCAGTCCGGGCGGAACAGCTGCACGGTGTCGTCGGCGGTGCGGTAGGCCTTCATGCCCTCAAAGATCTCCTGTGCGTAGTGGAACACCACGGTGGCGGGGTCCAGCTCAAAGGGGCCGTAGGGGACGATGCGGGCATCGTGCCAGCCCTCACCCTCGGTGTAATCCATGACGAACATGTGGTCGGAGAACTTTTTGCCGAAGCCGAGCTTCGTCTCATCGGTGGGCTTTGCCTTGGGCGCAGCCGTGCGGGTGATCTTGATATCCAACATAGTGAGTTTCCCTCTTTCCTTTTATGCGCGTGCGCACGATTTCCGGCGCTTTATGACACAAATGTTGGTTTCTATTATAATATTCCCTGCCGGTTTTGCAAGGAATCGCAAAATGTTTCATCTTTCCACCGGTAAAGTTGCACCAAATTGTGAGCACACTGGTGTGCAAACTGCCAAATCTATGGTACAATAGGGGCACAGAGCACTTTTGCGGGGCACAGCCCCGCTTTTCTATGGAAGGAGCATACTGCCATGATCGACAGCGTTATTTTTGATATGGACGGCCTGATGTTTGACACCGAGCGGGTCTGGGCTACCCTGTGGGAGCCTGCACTTGCCACCCTTGGGCTTTCTTATAAGGAAGGGCTGGACGTTGCCGCCCGCGGCACGGCAGGGGACACCATGCGGGCGGTGCTGCGCCGCTTCTACGGGGAAAACTGCGACACGGACGCCATCATCGAGGCGCTGCATGCACAGGCGGAAAAGGCGTTTCAGGCACTGCCGCCCAAAAAGCCCGGGCTGGACGAAATTCTGACATGGCTGGATGCACAGCACATCCCCATGGCGGTGGCTTCCTCCAGTCGGATGGCGTCTATCCGGCACCATTTGGACGGCTGGGGCTTGACCCACTACTTTAAGGTGATCGTCTCCGGCGAGCAGTTCTCGGCCTCCAAGCCCAACCCGGAAATTTTTCTGCGCGCTGCGGAAGCGCTGGGCACTGTGCCCAGCCGCACCCTTGTGCTGGAGGACAGCTACAACGGCGTGCGCGCCGGTGCCAACGGGCGTTTTATCACCGTGATGGTGCCGGACATGTCACCCGCCAATGACGAGATGCGCCGTCTGTACACCGCCGAGTGCCGCGATCTGTACGAGGTGCTGGACAGGTTGCAGAAGGGGAGGTTCTGAGTGAGTGATGTTCTCTTTTGACACCAAAAGAGAACCAGAAAAGTGCGTGCTCCGTGGGGAAAGTTTCTGCTTGCCTTCAGCGTGCAGGGACGCTCCGCTGGGCCAGAGGTAGGGAGGGGTGTTCCGATTCCCCCCTCCCTACCTCTGGACTCCACCCACCCCGCAACGGGTCAAGGGCTGCACGCCCTTGACAAACCTAAAGAAGAAGTCGAAGCACGAAAAAGCTAGCGCTGCGCCAGTCGGCGCTAGCTCTTTAACGCTTTTTTCGCTTCTCCTTCCATAGCCCCTCAGTCGCTGCGCGACAGCTCCCCCGAGGGGGAGCGAGCACACCCGGAAACTTTGCAGTTTAACCGCAAACTTTCCCGCCATGCCAAAGGCTCCCTCCCAGAGGGAGCTGGCAAAACCGTCAGGTTTTGACTGAGGGAGTTTTCCCACCCGTGAAAATGCAATGCCGGAGCGTCCGCAGACGCTCCGGCATTGCTCTATTAAAAATAATTTTTCCGCTGAATAGGCGCAAAGCAAACGCGGAGCGCATTCAAATCGTCAGGCTCAGCCCAGCGCCTTTTTTCTGCGGCGGAACTTGCGCACCAGCTTACGGAGCAGCAGCACAAGGCACACCACCAGCAGAATTACGGTGAGGATCAGACCGAGAAGGATAAAGGCAAAGCGGTTGGGCTTTTTCAGCAGCGCGGAAAGGCTGCGGCTGTCCTCCACTTTTTTGCGGTCGTGCAGGGTGCTGTAATAGTCCGGCACATTGCCGATGCCGTCGCCGTCGGTGTCCTCGAACGAGGCCATGTACCGCGCAATGGCGTCCCAGCCTTTCAGATCTTTGCCGTTTTCGGTCAGGATCACATCCTCAAAATCTTCGATGGGAGTGCCGTCGGCGTACTTCGGCACGATAGACAAAATGCCGTAGGACATATCGGTCACGGCGCTCAGCATCTGCCCGCTGTAAAGGTCTGCCACAATGCGGTACAGCTTGTCGTCTTGCAGCTCCACGCGCTGCCCGTCCTTGACCAGATAAACATCCGTCACCTTGTTCAGCAGCAGGCGGTGGGGGTTATAGGTGAAATTCAGGCCGCTGCAATACAGCCGCGCGGTGGTCATGAAATCCGACACGGAAGCGTCGATCTCGGCGGCGGTGCGCAGTTCCTTGCCGGTGAGGTAGACCTCGATGAGGGGATAGCCCGGCACACCGTCTGCGCCGATGCCCAGCGAGAAGGAGTTGAATACCTGCTCCACTGTGATATCGCCCCGGGCGTAGGTGTCGCGCACGGTGCCGCTGGGCACCACCGCCAAGTCTACCGGTACGCCGTCATAGTCGGCGGCGTTCTCCACCGCGTACACATAGGCATCCGCGATGAGATCGCCCAGATTGTGCTCGGTGTGCACCTTGCCCAGATCTTCCAGGTTGGAAAAAACAACATTGTTTTCTGCCAGAACCTGATCCTTGGTGTAGCCGAACTGCGCCAGATAATCCTCGTCCACTGTGTCCATAAAGCGGTCGACGACCTCTTGCGTTTGTGCATCGGCGGGAATATCGGAAGTGATGGGGATCAGCTGGTAATCGGTCACCTGCCAGCGGCCGTCCGCTTTTTGCGCCATGGACAGGCTGCCCAGATTTTTGCCGTACTCGCCGCAGGAGACCACATAGGTGTCCCCGTGCCGGATGGGTTCCCGGATACGGCTGTGGGTGTGGCCGCTTAGGATAAGGTCGAACTCAGGCACACCTTTAGCCAGCAGCTCGTCCTCAGACTTTTTAGGGTCGTCCCATGTGCCGCTGTGGGAAACGCAGACGATCATATCCGCATTTTCGTTTGCCTTGATCTCTGCCACGGTGGCTTTGACCGCCTGTACCGGGTCTTTGAATTTCAGTTCACAGGTGGGCGCGCAGGAGAGCGCGTCCTTGCCGAAAACGCCCACCACGGCAATGCGCACATCGCCCTTCTGCACCACGGTGTAGTCCTGCACGCCGTAGGAGGTAAAGGCGTCTTTGAGCATCTGCTGTCCCTCGGTGAGGCCGGCGGCTTCCATGGCATCCCAGTCCACATTGCAGACCACGATGTCCGGGACGGCATCGCCGGAGGTGCGGGCGCTGGTAAGCATATTGGCAAGCCCCTTGGAGCGGTAGTCGAACTCGTGGTTGCCAAAGGTGGTCACATCGTAGCCCATGTAGCCCAGCATCCGCAGCTCTGCGGCCTGCGTTTCAAACACGGTCTGGATCAGGGTGCCCATGGAAAAGTCACCGCCGTCGATCACAAGGGTGTCCGGGTCTTTGGCGCGCTGTGCCTTGATGAGGGTGTTGGCGCGGGCAAAGCCGCCAATCTCTGCTTCCTCGTCCTCCACCACGGTGGTGAAGGTGTTCAGGTGGGAGTGGGTGTCGTGGCTGAACAGGATGTCCAGCGTTTTGCCCGTCTCCGGTGCCTGCCCATAGGCGGCGGGAATGCCCAGCAGCACTGAAAACAGCAGCAGCACGGCCACCGTCATGGCAAAAAGTTTTTTCATGGCGTGTTCTCCTTTTGTTGCGTCCTTATTTTTTCGGCTCAGCCGAATTTTTACAGCATCAGAAAAAGTAATACCGCTCTATAAAAATCAACTATCTGCACGCTATTTTAGCATAAATGTACAAAATAAACAAGGCGGCAGTTGCCTTTTTGCACCGATATGCAACGCTTTTGGAAAATCAGACTTGTTTTATCTCCTGCAAAAACAAAACCAGCCAAGCCCGCAGGCTTGGCTGGTTTGAAAGCTATCGGTATTCCCTGATCAGGCGCCCACGATCAGGCGCACGGCACCGTAGATGCCGGCGTCGTTGCCAAGGCTGGCGGCCTTGATGGGAGTCTCCTTGCAGGACTGGAAGGCGTACTCCTTGTAGTGGCGCACCAGCGGGTTGAACAGAATCTCCCCGGCGCGGGCCACGCCGCCGCCGATCATGAACATTTCGGGGTCGGTGGTGGCGGCAATGTTGGCCAGTGCCATGCCCAGCGTGGAGGCCATCTCGTCCACCTCACGGGCAGCCAGTGCATCCCCGGTGCGGGCGGCGTCGAACACGTCCTTGGCTTCAAAGTCCCTGCCGCGCAGGGTGCAGGCGGTGTCCGGGTTTGCGTCCAGCAGCTTCTTCATGCAGCGCACAACGCCGGTGGCGCTGGAATACTGCTCCAGACAGCCGCGCTTGCCGCAGCCGCAGACGGCGGTCTCGTGGGGGTTGACGGTGATGTGGCCGATCTCGCCGCCGGCACCGTGAGCGCCGTCGATGACCTTGCCGTTCACGATGACACCGCCGCCCACGCCGGTGCCCAGCGTGACCATGACGGCGCTGCGGCAGCCCTGTGCCGCGCCCATCCAGATCTCGCCCAGCGCAGCCACGTTGGCGTCGTTGCCCACCAGCACCCGGATGCCGCCCAGCAGCTCGCTGAGCTCAATGGACACGTTGCGGTTGCCCCAGCCGCCAAGGTTTGCACACACGATGGGCACGATGCTGGAATCCAGCACCGGGCCGGGCACGCCCAGACCGACACCCTCGACTTCGTCTGCGGACAGACCCTTTTCCTGCATCTTCTGCTGCACGGCAGCAGCCAGATTTTCCAGAATGTGAGCACCGTTATTGGAAGTATCGGTGCTTACCTCCCACTTTTCCAGCAGCTTGCCGCTGGTGGTGAACAGGCCGACCTTGGCAGTAGTGCCGCCCAGATCGATGCCAAATGCATATTCCTTCATGTCATTTACCCCTTTGATGCGGATGCGCCGCATTTTTTATCAGTATTTTATAGTATACCATATTTTTCCGCAAAAGAGCAGTGCTGCGGCGGCATTTCGTGCAATCGGACTGAAATCCATGTAAAATTTTGGGCAGTTCCACAAGGAGATTCAGCGCACGGTGTTGGTCAGCGTGCCGATTCCCTCGATCTCGCACTGCACGGTGTCGCCCGGGTGCAAAAACTGCGGCGGGTCCATGCCCATGCCCACCCCGGCAGGGGTGCCGGTGGCAATGATGGTACCGGCTTTCAGGGTCATGCCCTGCGAAAGCTCGTGGATGACGTGGTCGATATCAAAAATTTGCAGCTTGGTGTTGGAATCCTGCCGCAGCTCGCCGTTCACCCGGCTGCGGATGGGCAGCGCGGGCGGGTAGGTGTCAAATTCGTCGGCGGTGACGATGCAGGGCCCCATGGGGGTAAAGCCGTCCAGACTTTTGCCGAAATACCACTGTTTGTGGGCGGTCTGCACGTCCCGGGCGGAGACATCGTTCAGGATGGTGTAGCCGAACACATAGTCTTTGGTCTGCCCGGCGGGCACGTCCTTGGCATCCTTGCCCAGCACCACAGCCAGCTCACACTCGTAGTCCAGCTTCTGCACAAGGTCGGTGTGCGCCTCGATAAAGCCGCCGTCCGGCACGGCACGGCTGACCCGCTTGGAGAAGTAGATGGCGTCCTGATGCTGCGTTGCAAAGGCGTCTGCGGAGTACTTTTCGGCTTCGTCCGAGTGCGCCATGTAGTTGATGCCCAGACAGACCACGTCCTGCGCGGGGCAGGGGATGGGGCTTTGCAGGGTGACGGCTTCCACCGGCAGCGCCGGGATGCCGCTGATGGCCAGCTGCAAACCGAACCGCACCTGCGGGGTGAGGAAGGGGATGGCATCGGACAGGGTCTCATAGGAGAGCCCCAGCCAGCTCAGCGGCCAGACCTGTGTGCCGTCCTGCGAGAGGATGGCGGGGTCCTCCACACCGTCCGGCAGGCGGCAGGTGACAAAACGC
Organism: Faecalibacterium sp. OM04-11BH; assembly: GCF_003482185.1. Classification (NCBI taxonomy): domain Bacteria; kingdom Bacillati; phylum Bacillota; class Clostridia; order Eubacteriales; family Oscillospiraceae; genus Faecalibacterium; species Faecalibacterium sp. OM04-11BH. The sequence goes on along the minus strand of NZ_QULS01000010.1, from coordinate 64,474 downwards.
ATACAGTCCCCCTCCTCTCAGTGCCGGTAGGCGATGGCGTTGCGGATGCGGTCGGCTTCGGCGTCTCCCGCCAACTGGCGCACCAGCTCCAGCGCAAAGGGGATGGCGCCGCCCAGACCGTAGCTGGTGGTGATGTTGCCATCCACGACCACCTCGGTGTCCAGCACATGGGCGCCGGCCAGCTTGTCCTGAAATGCAGCGTGAGCGGTGGCGTTTTTGCCCTCCAGCAGACCCAGTGCTGCCAGCACGCTGGGCGCAGCGCAGATGGCGGCTACCTTTTTGCCCGCCTTTGCAAAGGCAACGCAGGTGTCGGTCACCGTTTTGTTGGCGGCAAGGTTCGGCGTACCGGGAATGCCGCCGGGCAGCACTACCAGATCTACGTCGGAATAATCGACCTCCTCTGCCAGCGCATCGGCGGTGATGTGCACCTTATGGCTGCTCAAAATCTCCCGGCTACCGGAAGCGCTTGCCACCAGCACCTCCACCTTGGCGCGGCGGAGCAGGTCCACCACCAGCAGTGCCTCGCACTCCTCGGTGCCCTCCGCAAAAAATACAACAGCTTTTGCCATAAGAAAAACCTCCTGTTCAAATCTTAAAAAGAAAAGCCGCGTGCCGCAGCTTTGGGCGGTACGCGGCTTTTGTGTCAGTCAGCGGATTTTTTTTTCAGCTTCCAGCAGCGCACGCAGTACACTGTCGTCTGCGCTCAGCACCCGGCTGACCCGGCTGATGATGGCGCTGGACGCACCGGTCTTGTCCATGATCTCGGTGTAGATGCACTTGTCGGCCAGCAACTCGGCAATGTTGTAGCGCTGCTCCATTGCGCTGAGCTCCGAATAACTGCACACGTCCTGCAGAAAACGATAGCATTCCTCCGGGGTCTTGAGCTGCAGAAAAGCCCGGTACAGGCCGGAGTTGCCGGTGGGATGATCTTTCGCCATGATAGTCTCCTTTTTTGCACAGAATGCCCGCAGACAGCGGCTTTATTACACTACATCAGTGTAGTACAAATGCGGATAAATTTCAATGGCTATTTTGTGATTTTTCGGAAATTACCCCTCATCCGGCGCTGTGCGCCACCTTCCCCCCAAGGGGTGAAGGCTTCAGCGGCAGTGACAAAGTTTCAGGTCAAGCCGTAAAGCTTGCCGTACCAAAAGGCTTCCCCCGGACGGGGGAAGCTGTCACCGCAGGTGACTGATGAGGGCGCGGGCAAGCAGCAGCTTACCCCGCGACTGGTGAGGTGCATATTCAGCTCAGGGTGTGCTCATACACCAGCTCGTTGCGGGGTACGGTGCCGGTCTCCTGCTCGGCGGGGCGCAGCTCGCGGTAGCGCAGTGCCTTGAAGAACTGCTGCACCGGCAGCGCCTTGGCGTGGATGGTGCACCACACCCGGCCTTTGCCTTCGCCCTTGGCCAGCCGCTCACAGGTCTGCACGATGTCCCTGCCGATGGCTTTGCCGCGGTATTCCGGCTTGAGGTACAGGTGCATCAGGTGCAGGGCGGTGTTCTCCATCTTCCACGCAAAGTAGCCGATGAGCTTGCCGCCCAGAAACACCAGAAAATAGTTCACGTCATTGTCGATGTCCTCTTCAATGGCGTCGGCGCTTTGCAGCTCCTCCACAAGGGTGTCCAGCTGCTTTGCGGGGTAGTAGCGCTTGTAGACCTCGTGCCACAGTTCGCTGGCAAGGTCGGCGGTGTTGTGGATGTATTTGGCCTTTGCGACCAGCTTGTAATCAGGCTTCATAAAACTCCTTATACTCTTACGATGTAATCCGGCTTGCGGGGTGCGGCGGGCTTGGGTGCGGCGGCGGGGTAGCCCAGAATGCAGTGGCCTACGCCGATCCAGTCCCCCTCAATGCCCCACTTTTTCAGCAGTGCTTTGCCCTCGGCGGAGTCGAACTCCTCCCGGGCGCGGTTGATCCAGCAGCTGCCCAGCCCCAGCGATGCGGCAGCCAGCATCAGGTTGCCCATGACAAGGCTGCCGTCCTGCACGGCGCAGTTTGCGTGGGCATCGGCCAGCACCACCAGAATGGTGGGTGCGCCGTACATGGGGTCGCTGTCGGCACCCATGACGGCGGCGTTCATCCGGGTCAGCTGGGCGCGGGTAGCGGCATCCTGCACGACCACGATCTTAGCGCTCTGGCGTCCCATAGCGCTGGCGGCGTAGGTGCCGGCCTCCAGCACGGCGTCCAGCTCGGCATCCGTGATCTGCCGGGGCTCGTAGGCGCGGCAGCTGCGGCGGCTGCGAATGGTTTGTAAAGTCTCGTTAGTCATGAAAGATCCCCTCCTTAATAGTGGATGGCTTTATTGTACCACAACCTGCGCCGGAGTGCAAAGTGCCCGCCGTTAAAAAACATTGCTGGCTCCCGAAAACGTTTGCGCTGCAAAAACACGACAGAATGCACAAAAAACAAAAGAAAGATTATGGAAAAGCATTCTTGTTGCCAGCGGGCAAATCGGGTATAATAGGGCTACCATAGCGGAAAGGAGTTGTGCTCTATGGCAAAGGCATCGCAGGTCGTCATTATGGAGGGGGAATACTACATTATCAAGGCCCCCAACGGGAAGGTACTGGAAGTAAAGGATTTCAACACGGAGAACGGCGCCGGCATCCAGCTGTGGAGCTATGCGGGGCATCCGTGGCAGCAGTGGCAGTTTGTGGACGCGGGCGAGGGACGCTGGCGCATCCAGAACCGCTTTACCGGCAAGATGATCGATCTGGCACTTGGCGGCGTGGTGGAGGGCACATGGCTGCACCAGTGGAGCCGCACCAGCGGGCTGAGCCAGTGCTGGGCACTGGAGCCTACCCGCAGCGGGCGCACCCGCATCCGCAATGTGCTGGCGGATAAGTACATCGACCTTGTGGGCATGAACACCGCCAACGGCGCACAGGCGCAGATCTGGAACTATGTGGCGGGCGGCAATCAGGAGTGGACGCTGGAACGCATCGACCCTGACGTTGCCCAGACCGGCAAGCGCGCCGGGGAGGCAAAAGACCCCCAGCCTACCCCCAGCCAGCGCAAGCACCAGAACGATCTGGTGCGCAAGCTGAATAGCGCAGGCAAGGGCCGCGCCGGACGCAAGGCATAAATCGAAAAACGCTTCCGCTGCTTTGTGGGCATCCACAGCGGAAACACTTCCCAAAGGGCTGCTGCACAGCGTTTCATGCAGCAGCCCTTTCTTATGAAAAAAGATACGCGTATGCCGCCGCGCAGCGGCGGCATACGGTAAGCATTCTCGCCCTCTGGCGAAAAAACATCGGACAAAAAGGAGAACGACCCATGAACTTAGGCGCATTTATGAACCCGGAATTTCCCATCTTCAGCACCACCCTTTGCTATCTGGAGCGGGAGGACGCTTACCTGATGCTGCACCGCATCAAAAAGCAGGACGACTACAACCACGACAAATGGGTGGGCGTGGGCGGCAAATTTGAACGGTTTGAAAGCCCGGAGGACTGCCTTGTGCGGGAGGTGCGGGAGGAGACCGGCCTTACCCTGACGCGCTACCGCGCCCGGGGACTGCTGACCTTTGTGTGGGGCAACATGACCGAGTTCATCCACCTGTACACCGCCGACCGGTGGGAGGGCGAGATGATAAGGGGCGATGCCTGCGCCGAGGGAGAACTGCAGTGGGTGCAAAAGGCCGAGGTGCAAACGCTCCCCATCTGGGAGGGGGACAAGCTCTTTTTCCGTCTGCTGGAGGAAGAACACCCCTACTTTTCCCTCAAGCTGGTGTATGACGGCGACACCCTGAAACAGGCCGTGCTGGACGGAAAACGCATTGTATAAAAAAGTGCAAAATATATGGACTTATGGTGGGATGCAACCCTTTGGACAAAATAGACATAAAAAGAAAAGATTTTTCAGCACTTAAATCAGGACGCGTGCAGAAAAAACAAAAAATACTGACAGATGTGCCATCAAATAAGGACTTTTGGCGCATTTTAATGGAAAAAAGAAAAAACCACTTTCTTTTTTTGCAAAAATATGTTACTATTCTGTTACGGAACTGTGGACAGCCTGCAACCAGAGACTGTCTGTAAACACAAACATTCTTTAAGGAGGAATGTGTCTTATGATGAAGTATCTCCAGAAACTGGGCAAAGCTCTGATGCTTCCCGTCGCTGTGCTGCCGATCTGCGGCATCCTGATGGGCATCGGCTACGCTCTGGCTCCCGCTGTTATGGGTGCCGAGGGCGCAACTTCCGGCGCAGCATACACCGTCGGCTTCCTGCTCATCAAGGCAGGCGGCGCTCTGATCGATAACATGGCATGGCTGTTTGCCATCGGTGCCGCTGTCGGCCTTGCTGACAACGACGGTACCGCAGGTCTGGCCGGTCTGGTCAGCTTCCTGATGATGCAGCAGCTGCTGAACCCCGGTGTGGTCAGCGCTGTGCGCCACATCGAAGAGGGTACCGCTACCTACATTGCATACCAGAAGGTCGCCGGCAACTCCTTTATCGGCATTCTGGCTGCCGTCATCGGCGCTGCCTGCTACAACAAGTTCAAGGATATCCAGCTGCCTGACTGGCTGGCATTCTTCTCCGGCAAGCGCTTTGTTGCAATCGCTACCGGTCTGATCTCCATCGTAGCATCTGTTGTTCTGTTGTTCGTCTGGCCGCTGATCTTCGGTGCACTGGTCGCTCTGGGCAAAGGCATCGCCGGCATGGACGGCATCGGCGCAGGCATCTACGCTTTCCTGAACCGTCTGCTGATCCCCACCGGTCTGCACCACGCTCTGAACAACGTGTTCTGGTTCGACACCATCGGTCTGGGCGACCTGACCCACTTCTGGGCAGGTGAGACCAGCGCTGATGTGGGCTGGAGCCTTGGCATGTACATGTCCGGCTTCTTCCCCTGCATGATGTTCGGTATTGCCGGTGCTGCTCTGGCTATGGTCAAGACCGCTAAGAACAAGAAAGCTGCTATTGGTCTGGTCGTCTCCGCTGCAATCTGCGCATTCGTCTGCGGCGTTACCGAGCCCTTCGAGTTCGGCTTCATGTTCCTGTGCTTCCCGCTGTACGTTGTGTACTCCGTTCTGTACGGCATCTTCACCATCATCACCTACTACTCCGGTTTCCGTGCTGGCTTCTGCTTCTCCGCAGGCGCTACCGACCTGGTGTTCTCCGCTTCTCTGCCCGCAGCTGCTAAGACTTGGATGATCATTCCTCTGGGCATCGCAGCATTCCTGGTGTTCTACTTCGTGTTCTACTTCGCTATCACCAAGTACGACCTGAAGACCCCCGGCCGTGAGGATGACGACGAGGAAGCTGAGAAGAAGGTCGTTCTGGCTAACAACAACTACACCGAAGTCGCTTCTGCTGTTCTGGCTGCTGTCGGCGGCAAGGAGAACGTGAAGGACGTTGGTTACTGCGCAACCCGTCTGCGTTTTGAGGTGAAGGATAACGCTAAGGTCGACGAGAAGGCTGTCAAGGCTGCCGGTGCTGCCGGTGTTATCCGTCCCAGCAAGAACGCTTGCCAGGTCATCATCGGCACCAAGGTGCAGTTCGTGTACGACGAGCTGAAGAAGATGCTGTGATCCTGCACTTCTGAAAAGAATGAACTGCAAAAGTCTGGTTGATTTTGCAGTATGAACCGGGCCGCCGGGGGCGGGGTGCACAGCGCCCCCTCCCGGCGGCTCGCTCTTTTTGCACAGCGGTACAATGTTCACACAAAAGGACTTTTGAAAAAACACCCGGCGTGCTATACTGGGTGAAAAGCAAGAAGCTGTTTTCGTAAGCGGGGTGCGCCGAACGACGAGGATTTTTGTCCGCAGACAAGGCGATTTTCCGCAGCGATCCTTGGTGGATTGCAAGGGAAAGCAACGCAGTATGCGAGCAAAAAGACCGTTCGGGCGGTGTGCAATGCTTATGAAAACGGCTTCAAGGAAAGAACGAGGTGTTTTGTATGATCCTTCAGAATGCACTGGTCTATACCCCGCGCCACACCTTTGAGCGCGGCACCATCATCATCCGCGATGGCCGCATCGTGCCCTTTGCCGCCCCGGAAGAGGGCGAAGAGGTGCTGGACGCCGAGGGGCTGTACGCCCTGCCGGGCCTTGTGGATATCCACTTCCACGGGGCGATGGGCAAGGATTTCTGCGATGGCACCGAGGAAGCCATCCAGACGCTGGCGGATTTTGAGGCCAGCAAGGGCGTGCTGGCCATCTGCCCCGCCACCATGACCTACCCCGAGGAGATCCTGAACAAGGTAATGGACGCCGCTGCCGCCCATAAAAACGGCAAGGGCGCCGACCTTGTGGGCATCAACATGGAAGGTCCCTTCATCAGCCCCAAAAAGGTGGGCGCACAGAACCCGGAGTATGTGCAGGGCGCAGACGCCGCCATGTTCCGCCGTTTGCAGAAGCGTGCGGGCGGTCTGATCAAGCTGGTGGACGTTGCACCCGAAGAGCCGGGCAATCTGGACTTTATCAAGGAGTGCCATAACGAGGTGCGCATCTCCATCGCCCACACCTGCACCGACTACGACACCGCCGTCAAGGCCTTTGAAGCCGGTGCCACCCACATGACCCACCTGTACAACGCCATGCCCGGCATCACCCACCGTGCGCCCGGCCCCATCATTGCGGCCATGGAGCACGATGCCGAGGTGGAGCTCATCACCGATAACGTGCACATCCACCCCGCCATGGTGCGGTTCACCTTCAACACCTTCGGGGACGACCGCGTCTGCCTGATCGCAGACAGCGCCATGTCCTGCGGCCTGCCGGACGGCCAGTACAGTCTGGGCGGACAGGCTATTACGGTCAAGGGACCCCGCGCTACCCTGACCGAGCACCCGGACACCATTGCGGGCAGCAACACCTGCCTGTACGACTGCATGAAGCGCGCTGTGCTGGAAATGAACGTGCCGCTGGAAAGCGCCGTCCGCGCCGCCAGCGAGACCCCCGCCAAGAGCATCGGCGTGGATAACGATTACGGCAGCCTTGCCGCCGGACGCTACGGCAACGTCATCCTTGCGGATAAGGAACTGAACCTCAAGGCCGTCGTCCAGAAGGGCGTCCGCATCGTCTGAGTTTTGTAAAAAAGTGATGCCGGGCAGCCACAGGCTGCCCGGCATCACGCTGTAAAAATATATTTTCCGCAAAAAAGAGGCCGCTGCGTGATTGCAGCGGCCTCTTTGTGATGCAAAAAAATCAGACCTTGAACAGCGGGGTGCCGGGGGCAACATCGCCCTCTGCCAGCATCTTCACTTCATCACCGGCGCCATCGGTCACGATGATAGCGGTGGCGGTGGGGTGACCTGCGGCGCGGACGGCGTCCAGATCCACCTTCAGCAGCGGAGTGCCTGCGGAGACCTTCTGATTCTCCTTGACCAGAGCGGTAAAGCCCTGACCCTTCATGTCCACGGTGTCCATGCCGACGTGGATCAGCAGCTCGATGCCGTCGTTGCTGGTAATGCCAACAGCGTGCAGGGTGGTGGCGATCTGGGTCACAGTACCGTCAAAGGGGGCGTATACGGTGTCGCCGGTGGGCTCGATGCCGCAGCCGGGGCCCAGAATGCCCTGTGCAAAGGTTTCGTCCGGGATGTCGGCCTGAGCCAGCACCTTGCCCTGCAGCGGGGTCAGCACGGTCTTGCTCTGGTTGGTGAACTTAGCGGTGTTTTCGTCCTTGGACTTGCCGCCAAAAAGCTTGTCAAAAAAACCCATAAGTATCATTCCTTCCTGTCATCATGCAAGGGCGGCAAAGGTAACAAAATGTTTGCCGACCCTGAAGTGTTTACCTGTATAAAAAGATACCATATCGCGCACCAAAATGCAAGAAAAGCGTGGACTTTTTCTCCATGCGATCAGGGCAGAGGCGGCTGTTTTTTGCCGGGGCGCGGAACAGCAAAAAAGACACCGGCCGAAGCTGGTGTCTTTTCAGGTTCCCGGGGGCTGCCACGGAAGCGTTACTTCCCGGCGGGTCTGCCTTCCCCGCCTTTGGAGCGGTTCAGGGTGGGGTGGTGCTTCTCGATGGACTGCTGCTCGTGCTCCCGGCGGGTGCGGGAGGTGGAGCGGCCGTCGGCCACCATGTACTCAAGGGTGCTGCCGCAGCCCTGACCGGTGGGCAGCTTACCGCTGCGGATATGCTCCCGCATACGCCGGGCGAGATCGTTGGTCTCCCCGATGTATGTAATGCAGCCGGAGCCGTCCCGCATCCGGTACTCGCCGGGACTATTGGGCGGCCTGTGTCCGGCCCCGGTGGTGGGGTCGAATTTCCACGGGCGGCCTGCCTTGTAGATGGACATAGGGTACCTCCTTATCGGTGGCCTCCGCGCTTGCGGAGGGAAAGCTCTGCGGTGGGGAAACTGGCAGGGAATGCGGGCTGCGGCGGTCGCTGCGGCTCTGGGGAGCACTGCGCTTTGCCGCAGTACCGGCACACCAGACCAAGGTCGCCGGTCGAGGGGTTATAGCTGTAGGTGCGGCGGCAGTGGACGCACTGTCGGGTCATGGGCAGCAGACTCATGCAGAAACCCTCCTTTCCGGGTCAGCGGCGGTCGCTGTCGTGCTCCCGGGCGTCCCGGGAGATCTCGGCTGCGTCGGACAGGGCCTTGAGCCCGATGGCGGCGAGGAGCAGCCCGCCGACGGGCGGGGTGGTGGAGACCACAGCGGCCGTAGCCGCAGTGAGAAGCGTGAACATACGGACACACCTCCTTTCAGGTGCAGAAAAGGCTTCAGGCCAGCGCGGATACGCTGCGGCGCTGCCGGTCGGCGAAAAGCGCGGCGCCGCAGACGGCACCACCCAGCGTGCCGATGGCGGCGGCCCGCACGGTGTTTGTGCCGGTGAGGGTGGCGAGGGCGCCGCACAGTGTGCTGCCCACACTGATGCCGGAGATCAGGGTGTTCAGAAGTTCCACGAAAGACACCTCCTTTCCTGCCGGGGCGCTCAGGCGAGCTGGCGCGCTGCGGCCTCGGTACCCTGCACGGTGCAGGCTGCCGCAGTGGTCCCGGCACCGATCAGGGTGCCGACAGCCGTGCCGGTGGCGACGGACGTGCCGGTGATGGTGGCGATGGCGCCGCCGATGGTGCCGCCCAGCGTTGCGCCGGCGATAACGGTAGAAAGAATAAACATGATAGACCCTCCTGTTGCAGATTACATGAGCGAAAACGAAATGAGCCGGAACCTGCCCGGGAAGCCGCGCTCTGGCGGCTCCCGTGGGGGTGGCTCCCTTGACTGTGGCTTTATTATACAGCAGCCTGAATGGAATTCCTAGGTGACAAAAAACTTTATTTTTTGTTCCAATTCCGGTAGAAATATGCTATAATCGCCTTATAAAAGTACCGGTATGGAACGAATGCCCGTTTTTGAGCCTGCGGAGGTGCAAGATGCTGTTTTCGGAGCTTGAGGAAGTTCTGGAGGATCTTTCCAGAAACAAACAGCGGCTGACTGTGAGCCGCCATGCCTACAATATCCTGCTTCAGGATGACGAGATCTTTGAACCGGACAAAAAACAAAATCGCTCCGGCGGCGATCCCTCTTCTACACTGGTCAACCAGCTATTCCAGAACCTTTACGAAACGGCGGAGTCCTCCATCTGGATGCGGCTCGGCGCGGAAAAGGAAAAGCTTGCCGAGCGCTTCCATGGGCAGGAGAACGCCGAAGCCTGTACCGTGGCGGTGCTTGCGCTGCTGCAGGAACAGCTTGAAGAAAAGGCGCGCTGCCGCCAGCAGGACAAGGGCTGCTCTTTTTTCGTCCGGCTCAGCAAGCCCGTGCTGGAAGCGCTTGCTTCCGATGAGCTGCGGAAGGATGCCGCGTTTTACGGCGACAAGGTCGGCAGCTACCTGAAAGCACTTCTGGAGGAATACTGCGCGCTGCCCTATGCAGAGCGGGAACGCATCTATTACAAGCAGCAGCTGCAAAGCATTGAGCTGGCCATCACCAGGCAGGAAAAGCTCAAGCTCACCCTGAACAGCAGAAAAAAGCCGACCGAGGGCACGGCTGCACCGAACAATATCACCTACCTGAAGCCCCTGTGCATCCAAAAGGACACCGAGCAGCTCTACAATTACCTTGTCGGCATGACCTCTGCCCAGCCCGGCGGCCCATGGGGCATGGGGTGTGTCCGGCTCAGCTCCATCAAAAAACTCAGCAGCCTGAAATGCAGCGGCTTCATCAGCGCTGACGACCGGCGGAAGATCGCAGAGACGATCCAGAAAAACGGGGTGCAGTACCTGCCGGAGCAGGGGGCAGGGCAGACCATCCTTGTCCGGCTGACGCCATCCGGGGAAAGAAAGTACCAGCAGATCCTTCATCTCCGGCCGCAGTACGCCCGGAAAGAGGGGGCAGTGTACACCTTTACCTGCACACAGCGTCAGGTGGAAAACTACTTTTTCAAGTTCGGCCACGATGCCAGGATCCTTGCCCCGCAGGAGCTGGCAGATAAATTCAAGCGGATGTATGAATCGGCGGCAGAGCAGTACAAGTGAAAAGCCGCAAAATCCTTTCCCGCGCGGGCGCTAATTTTCACTTTACAAACGCCGCAAGAACCGTTACAATTACAATCAAAGCAATGCCGAAAGGCCGTTCGTTTTCATCCACCGTGCGCAACCGTTCCGACAGCGCCGGGGCTGCGCAGAACACTCTTGTCAGGAGGTTTTTTGCATGAAAAAGATCACACGCCGTACCGTTCTTCGTGCCTCGGGGCTGGCAGCCGCCTCGCTGGCTCTGTCCGGCTGCGCACCCACCGGCAGCGCCTGTGTGGGCAACGGTTTTTCCGACTGGCTGCAGCAGACCTTGGGGAAGAGCGGCAGCGCCGCCTCTTCTGAAAGCACCGAAGCCGCTGCCCCGGACGCCGGAGCTGCGTCTGAAGCCCCGGCAGAAAGCGCCGACAGCAGCCTGCCCGCCTACAACGCCGACCCCCTTACCGGTGAGCCCCGCCGCAGCAATGGCCGCATGGTGGGTGTGATGGTGAACAACATCAGCAACACCCAGCGACAGAACGCCCGCCCGCAGCGCGGCCTTAGCTCTGCCGACCTGCTCATCGAGAGCAAGGTGGAGGGCGGCATCTCCCGCTTCTGCGCGGTGTACTATGACGCCAATGCCATCCCGGAAGTAGGGCCGCTGCGCTCCGGCCGCGACCAGTTCTTGCAGCTGCTCATGCCGTGGCAGGCGCTGTACTATCACGATGGCGAAAGTGCCCCCTGCACCAAGTTTATCAATGTGTACAACTACTCCGGCCTGAACATCGGCGGCAAGAGCTACTTTGATACCCCCACCCATCCCCATGTGGCGCACCGCGACAGCCGCGGCCGCAATGTGGCGTATGAACACACCGAGTTCACCTCCGGCGCCGAGATCCGGCAGGCCGCTGCCAACGCGGGTATCGGGCTGCAATACCCCTACGAGAGCACCTTCTTCCGCTTTGCGGACTACCGCACCGGTGCAGAGAACAAGATGTCCGGCGCTGCCGCCGCCAAGACCATCAACATCGTGCACTCGGACAGCTACAAGACCACCTTCAGCTACAACCGCTGGGATCACCTTTATAAAATGTCCATGTACAGCCGCGCCGCCGGTGCTTTTGAGAACACCGTGGACGAGCTGACCGGCAAGCAGCTTGGCTTTACCAATCTGCTGGTCTGTTTTGCGGGCATCGCGGACTACCCCGGCAACTCCGGCGGCGTGCAGCAGGTGGACTATGCGTCCGGCGGCGAGGCCTATTTCTTCACCCGGGGCGCAGTGCAGCGGGGCACATGGCAGAAAGCCTCCCCGGAGCACCCGCTCAAGGTCTATGCCGCCGACGGCAGCGAGCTGTGCTTCAACCGGGGCAAGACCTATCTGGCCATCGTGGACGACGACGAGTGGCAAAACTTCAACTATCAGTAAGGGGAGAAGCCCATGAAACGCAAATGGAGCCTGCGCCTTGGTGCAGCCGTGCTGTGCGCGGTGCTGCTGGGCAGCTGCGGGAGCACCGCCGCTGCGCCCGCAGAAAGCACCGCCCCGGCAGACCCGCTTACCGGACAGCAGCTGCTGTACCCGGAACAGCGGGCGGCTGCGGTGGTCATTGAGAACACCACCGGCAGCACTACCCAGTGGGGCATCGGCAGCGCCTCGGTGGTGCTGGAAGCCCTGACCGAGAGCGGCAGCTCCACCGAGCTGTGTCTGGTATACCCCGCCCTCAGCGCAATGCCCGTGGTAGGGCCGGTGACGCGCGGGCAGGACTTATACTGGCGGCTGCTCAGCGGGCAGCAGGTGCTGCCCATCCAGTGCGGCAGCAGTGCGTATGCCAAGCGGTATCTGGAATACTATAACCTCCGCGCGGTGGACGCGCAGGAGGTGGGGCGCAATGCCTTTGTCAGCACCGGTTATGGCTGGAACAGTACGCCTTTGTGGCGCACCAGCGGCAAGGCGGTCGCCTCGGTGCTGGACAGCCTGAGCATCTCCACTGCCGTGAACCAGAACACCGCCTCCGGCAGCGAGAGCGAAACGGCGGGCGTGCTGCCTGCCCTGCTGCCCCAGCGGGACACCGGCCATCTGCCGGATGCAACCGCTGCAGATGCGGTAAAAGTGACCGTGAATTTCCAGTCCGGCGGTGCCACCGGCTTTGTCTACGATGACGCCCTTGCCGCCTACGGGATGCTGCACGCGGATGGCACCCCTCAGCTGGACGCCAACACCGGCACACAGGCAGCCTTTGACAACCTGCTCATCCTGTACAGCGGCTCTTCCCTGCGGGACGATGGCCGCACGCTGGACTACGATCTTTCCATGGGCGGCGGTGTCTGGCTGAACGGCGGACACCTGTGGCAGATCACATGGACGCAGGGCGTAGAGAGTACCCTTGCCCTCTACGATTCCAACGGCAAGCCGCTGGAGCTCCCGGCAGGGCGCAGTTACATTGCCCTGCTCTCCAGCCTTACCGGGCAGGAACTGCTGGTGCAAAACAGCACCGGGGAGGCGCTGGTGGGCGCCGGTTGATCTCCGGCAACGGGACGATTTTGAATGCGCTCCGCGGGGAAGGTTCTGCTTGCCAGGGGATGTTCTCTTTTGGTGGCAAAAGAGAACCAGAAAACCACCAGCGATTTCGACGCGCTGGAGCCACGAAAAAGGGGCTGCTCGCCCCTTTTAACCCCAAAGCAGAGGGCTACACCGGAAAAAACTGAAGATTCACGCCTGTTCGGCGTGAAGATCTTTTAACCGTTTTTTCCGGCTCCGCCGATTTGAAGCCCCTCAGTCTCGCTACGCTCGACAGCTCCCCCAAGGGGGAGCGGGCACGCCCGCAGCGCCGCGCTTTCGCAGAAAGCGGTGCTGCAAATGCCGTTTCCCTCTATGACTCCTCCCGTGAAAATGGGTTACAGGAAAGTCCGCAGACTTTCCTGTAACCCGAAATTTAAAATCATTCTTCCGCTGATTATGGCCAGAGCACAGCGGAGGCCATTTCAAATCGTCTCGACCTCGGAGAAATCTGGCACGCCGCAGGCGATGACGGAAGGGGTCTTACCAAGCAAAAAAGAGCCATTGCACGTCATTTCGTGCAATGGCTCTTTTACTATGCTGTTACAGGTCTACCACGCTGCCGACCTCGGCGGGGGTGGTGGGCACGGGGCCCAGAGCGGCTTCATCGGCATCGCGGCGCACCGTAAAGATGGCGCTGCGCCCGGCGGCAAAATCCGGGTGCCATGTCAGCGCAAGGGTCTGCCAGTCCTCCGGCACGGCGCAGAAGCAGTGCAGCAGCGCACCGCGTCCGGCGGCAAGGTTCAGGGTGAACACCGAAGCATCCGCTGCATTCTCGCTGTACAGCGGGGCGGCAAAGCTGCCGCAGGGCACGCTCTGACCGTCGCAGGCAGCGGTCACGCCGGTGCCCATGCTGTACAGCTGCTCCCGGGTGCGCAGACCACGGCTTTGCAGATAGCTGGTATCCACCGGCAGGCTGGCCGCCGAAAGGTTTTCCACCGAGAGGTACACCAGCACGCCGCCCAGCTCCGGTGCCGGGGCATAGCCCAGCAGCTCTACGGCAGCTTTGCCGTCCAGCAGGGCAGGCTCACCCGCAAGACACGGCTGCTGCGCCGCAGCACAGACCCCGGTAAGCAGCGCAGCCGCAAGGCTGACCGCACCGGAACCGGCACATTTCAGGAATGACCGGCGGGAGATGGATTGGGACATGACAGCGTTCCTCCTGTATACGATACAATACACTACCCTTTAACAATAAAGGATTCTGCGCGTTCTGTCAAGGGGCAGCGGGAAACTGTAACCCTTTGTTTATTCGTAGGCCTCGTTTTCCTCGGCTTCGGCCTGCCCCTGCAGGGTGTCGGCGTAGCCGAAGGGTACGATGTCGATAGCCTCCACCAGCTTGTCCCGCATCCACAGCTGCACATCGGTCTGCACGGTGTAGCCGCAGCCCGGGTCTGCCATCCACTGCTCGGGGCGGCGGGTGGGTACGGCGCGCTGGCTGAGCATGCTCATGATCACGCCGCCGTGGGTCACGCAGGCGGCCTCGGTAACGTCCATACGGATCATGTACTCAAACAGCTTCAGCAGGCTGTCGGCACAGCGGGCATGGAACTGCTCGGTGGGCTCTGCGCCCTCCGGCAGATAGCCGGAGCCCGGGGTGATCCACTTTTTAAAGTCCTCGTCGTGCACGAGCTCTTTTACGGGTCTGCCCTCAAACTTGCCAAAACCGGCCTCCCGTAGGTCGTGCACCGTAAACTGGTGGGCAGCCCCGGGGAACAGGATGTTGGCAGTTTCCACCGCGCGCAGCAGCGGGGAGGAAAACACGGTGTCTACCTGCGGGTAGGCGAACCGCTCCTTCAGGTCAGCCAGCTGGGCGCGTCCCTCGTCGCACAGGGGCAGGTCGGTGCCGCTGCCGATGTACAGGCCTTGCAGGTTGCCCGCGGTTATGCCGTGGCGGATGAGATGAAGCTTGAAGGTTTTCATGGATCACACCTCTTTTGGTTTAAAATTACGGATGGGGCTTAGCCCTCGGCGTAGTTGACCTCCACGGTATCGGGGAACACGTTCATGTCCAGACGGCAGTTGTCGCGGATGGTCACGCTGGTCAGGGCGGTGCAGCCCTTGAATGCGCCGGTCTTGATGTAGCCCACGCTCAGGGGGATGTTGACCTCGGTCAGGGCGGTGCAGCCGTTGAAGGCGCCGGCCTCGATGTACTCTACACCGTCGGCGATGTTCACGGTGGTCAGGGCAGTGCAGTCCTTGAAGGCGGTAGCACCCACGCTGGTAACGGTGCCCTCCACCTCAACGGTGGTGATCTGGTCGGCCTGATCAGCCCAAGGAGCCGGAGCGTCCTTGGTGAAGTTGGTCATACGGCCGGTGCCGCTGATGGTCAGGGTGCCGTCAGCCAGTGCCCAAGTCACACCCTCGCCGCAGCTGTTGTTGGTGGCAGCAGCGGTGGAAGCAGCCACAGAAGAAGCGGCTGCGGAAGAAGCAGTGGTCTTGGAACCGCCGCAGCCGGTCAGGGCGATGGCGGCGATCAGGACAGCAGCGGCAGCGCTGCACAGACGGACTTTGCGCTCGAGTTTCATGATGAAGTTTCCTCTTTCTTATTCTTGGTATATTACCTTTTATAGCGTCTGGCTTGTCCTTTGCAGATTTGTGCGCCGGTCAAGAACAGTCGCCAAGAAGAGATTATAGCACAAACTGCAGAAAGATGGAACCACCTATTTGAAAAATTTTTGTTTCAGAAAAGACGGACATTCACCACGGCTGTCGGTTTTCTTTCACAGCGAAAACACAAAATCTATGTGTTAATACCCATAGTTTAGCATAGATGTGGGGGGGCGGGCAAGAGTTTTGACAATAATGACGAAAAAAGACGAAAAATATCGGCATTTTTCTTGCTTTACAAGTCGTTTTCCAATGTGTATAATCAACCTGTTGTAAACCAAAAACAAGGATGTTACCAAAAATAGATCCTGCAGATATTGAGGAGAGCACATCATGGAGTTCAATCGCATCATCAAGCTGCTGCGCAAGGAGCGCGGCATCACCCAAAAGCAGGCGGCAGAGGATCTGGGGGTCTCTCAGGCGCTGCTGTCCCACTACGAAAAAGGCATCCGCGAGTGCGGCTTGGACTTTGTGGTGCGGGTGGCAGATTATTATAATGTTTCCTGCGACTATCTGCTGGGGCGCAGCGCCGAGCGCAACGGCATGATGCTTTCTGCCGAGGATCTGCCCAACCCCGAAAAGATGAAAGACAACGTCTACCACGGCAGCGTGCTGCCCACCATGAACAAAAAACTCATCTCCAACAGCCTGAACGTGCTCTACGCCAAGATCGGCCAGTGCCACAGCAAGGCGCTGACCACCGAGGTGAGCGCTTACCTGATGATGGCGGTGGCCAAGATGTTCCGGCTGCTCTACTCTGCGGAGCCGCATAATGCTTCCAGTATGTTCAGCATCGAGCCCCACCGCTGGCACGGCTATTCCGATGCCGTGATGCGGATGGCTGAAGCCAACGTAGAGGCACTGCTGGACGGGCAGGACGTGAACGGCGGCGAGGGCGTCAAGGACCCCGCCTGCCTTGCCATGACCACCGAGAGCCTGACAAGAGAATTTCCCCTGTACACGCCCAGCCTGTTAAACTTGGTCAAAACCAGTGAGACCCACGTCAAGGGACTTTCGCCGCAGGAGTGACCCTGCTTGTGAAATTGTTGTAAAGAATCGCCCCGGGCTCTTGCATCTGCGTCCGGGAAACGGTATAACCAAATAAGAAAGAAAAAGAAAATCACCCTTCAAGGAGGATATAACGTTATGTCTACTGTCATTTCCCGCCGCAGCTTTCTCAAGTGCACCGGTGCATCTGCGGCTGCACTGGGCGCAGCCAGCCTGCTGGGCGGATGCAAGTCTAACGGCAGCGATACCGTGGTAGAGGTCAAGGTGGGCGATACCGTCCGCAACTGGAACGGTCTGGGCGTGCAGCTGACCAGCGTGTTCCACCTGACGCAGGACCCCGTGCAGCCGGCAGGCTACGAGTATCTGGGCGTGCGGGTGACCACCGTCAACCGCAGCAAGACCGAGAGCTACGCCATCGGCGCACAGGGCATTGACGCCATCAACGAGGCTTACCCTGTGCCCCCGCTGGAGAACGTGGACGCAAACTTTCAGGCTATGGCTGCTGCTACCCCGGATTTTACCGCCGTCTGCGATGGTCAGCCTGCTGCCTGCTGCGCCAATATCTCGCTGTACAATGCCAATTCCCAGAGCTTTTCCGATGTGGAGAGCCTGCCCCCGCAGGGCAGCGCCTACATTGTGCTGATGCTCATGGTGCCTAAGGACTGGAAACAGCTGAAGGTCACCTATGTGCCCACCTTCCTGGAGGGCAAGAGCCTGACTTTTGTCATGAACGCTTCCGATGTGATCCGCAGCTGACAGAATCACCAGAAAAAACACTTAAACTTCGTCTAAAATGCGCGATGCTGCCACAAAATATTCACATTTGTTTTGCGGAAAATCATTGACATTTTTCTCTGTTTCGCCTATTGTATAGGTAGTGCCCTATGGCAGAATCTGTATTGATGTGTCCCAAAGGAGGAACGAATATGACTGGGGAATTTTCCCGCCGCTCTTTCCTGAAATATACCGCCCTCACCGCTGTGGCTGTGGCGGGCAGCAGCCTGCTGACCGGCTGCTCCGGGTATGCCCCGGTGCAGCACGCTCCCGGCACCAGCAACACGGTGCTGAAGGTCGTCTCCACGCTGGACTGGGTGGAATACGATGAAGAGACCAACACCACCTTGTTCCGGCTGGTGGTGACCAACGGCCGTAAAAACGCGCTGGAGGTCACTAAGGCAAACTTTGCCGTAAAGGCAGAGGGCTACCTTGCCTATCAGAACGACAAGCTGCAGGTGATCTACCCGGATTCTCTGAGCCATCAGGTCAAGCAGGGCGAAACCTTCACCTATTATGTGAAAGCAAAGGACCTGAACGCGCTGACAGACGGCCCTGTGACCCTTACCTACTACCCTGACCTGCAGTACAGCGAGTTCAGCGCCAACTGGGAGCTGGCCGCAGATGTTCTGGAACCGGAGCTTCCCGGCACCTCCACGAACTGATCCCAGGTGGAAGAACATATAGGTAAAAAACGGAGGAACAAACCATGTCTTATACATTTTCCCGCCGCGCATTCCTGAAGTATTCGGCAGCCACCGCAGTGGCTGTGGCCGGTGCCAGTCTGCTGGGCGGCTGTGAATATCAGGATCCCCAAAACCCGGTGAGCAAAGAACTGCCCAGTGCGATCAAAAGCGATTTGAATGTCATTGCCGGCCTGAAAAGCATGAAGATCGAGAAAGGCACCTGCACTTTGGAGGTGGACATTGAGTCTGCCCGTGCAAACCCCATCCCGCTGGACCCCTACCGCTTCTCTGTTGCCGTAAAGGATGTGAAGGGCGAGCCGGTCTACTTCAGCGATAACTGGGGCGGCGTGCGCATTCTAGACGCTGAGAACAGCCTGATCCAACAGAAAAAGCCCATCACCATCCATCTGGCCGCCGACCACTTCCCCACTCTGGAAGAAGGTCAGACCGTGGTGTTCAAGTTTATGCCCATCCGCGAGAACTCCGAGTATTCCATGACTTGGGAGATCACCAAGGAAGTGTACGACGAGTTCATCGCAAATCAGAGCACCAGCAAGAACTGAGCGTATCATAGCTGAACTATGACCGCAGACCGCTGCACAAAGCTTTGTGCAGCGGCCTGTTTTTGTGTGCAGGCTGTTTTGTACTGTGTGCGGATGATTCAGGCGCAGCACCCGGCGCTGCACCGCGCTTTGCGAGGCACTTGGAGAAAAGTGTTGACGGCAGCAGGCTTTTTTGTTATACTGTATAAGGTTTATTATGGAGATGTATCGAAGCGGTCGTAACGAGAACGACTCGAAATCCAAGTGGATGCTTCGCTGGGTGTCTCCATATCACACGGGAGAACGTCAATTTTGATGTCCTGACAGGCTTCAAAGCCTGTCTGAACGATGCGTTTTCTAACAATATTCTAACATTAAATTTCTAAGATTCAAGAGGAAATCAGCAATATACAACTTGCAATTTTCTCTCGAAATACAACAAGGAGTAGTACTCAAGCGGTCGAAGAGGCGTGACTCGAAATCTCGTAGGCCCTGCAAGGGGCGCCAGGGTTCAAATCCCTGCTACTCCGCCAGAGGCGCAGATTCAAACGAATCTGCGCCTTTTTTGTTGCCAAATCCAACGGTGATGCTGTGACAACAATAGCTAAGATCCTACTTTGAAAGCCCGTTCTCTCCTAAATTCTCTCCAACAGGAACTTTAACAGGCCGCCTGTTGAATCCGTTAGAAATACTACCGTTCGTTGAAACTGCTGTGGAATGCA
Organism: Faecalibacterium sp. OM04-11BH; assembly: GCF_003482185.1. Classification (NCBI taxonomy): domain Bacteria; kingdom Bacillati; phylum Bacillota; class Clostridia; order Eubacteriales; family Oscillospiraceae; genus Faecalibacterium; species Faecalibacterium sp. OM04-11BH. The sequence continues at coordinate 45,178 of NZ_QULS01000010.1, read as the reverse complement.
ACGGTCTTTTTACTTTTTCATTTCTAACAGCCCGGCAATGACCCCAGCCGACCCTTCCTTGCTCTTGTAATCGAGATGTGCGTAGATGTCAGCGGTGGTAGAAAAGGTACTGTGCCCCAGCCACTCCTGAACCTGCTTCATGGATACGCCGTTCATCACCATCAGGCTGGCACAGCTGTGGCGCAGATCGTGGAAGCGGATGCGGGGCAAGCTATACTTCCGAAGCAGCCAGTCGAAGTGCTCCGTCACGAAGTTCGGGCGGATCAGCTTGCCTTCCTGATCGGTGCAGACGAAATCCAGATACTCAGTGCTGTAGTTCTTCTTGAACAGCTTGCGGTAAAGCTGCTGCTTTTCCTTCTGCTTCAGAAGTTCTTCTTCCACAGCCGGGATCAGCGGCAGGGTGCGGCAGCTGGTCTTGTTCTTCATCACATCGCTGACCACAGGAACGTACTTGCCGTTCACCAACTGTTCCGTCACCTTGTGATTGATGGTGATGGACTTGCGCTCAAAGTCGATAGACGACCACTTCAGCCCAAGCACCTCGCTGCGGCGCAGACCGTAGTAGGCTGTAATGAGGATGCACAGGTGCAGGGGGTCATCCTGCGATACTTCCAGCAGCTGCTGGACTTCATCCTTGGAGTAGAAGTTGGGCCGGAAGCTGTTCTTCTTCGGGCGGTCAACTTTCAGCATCGGGTTGGTTTCCAGATAGTCCTTGCGGACGGCATCCTTGAACGCTTTACCGAAGATGGCGTGGTAGTGAATGACCGTGTTAGTGGTGTAGCCCTCCAGCAAGATCTTCTCCTGAAACTCATCCAGCACCTGCGGCGTGACCTCGCACAGCTTCAAGCCCAGCGGCTCAAAATACTGCGTGATGCGCCCGGTGATCATCCGATTGTAGCTGATAAAGGTTGCAGGCTGGATGGATGCTTTATGGACTTGCACCCACTCGTTGAGATAGTCCAGAAACAGCATCTCCGACTTGTTAACGGGTTGGAGAGGTTGCGGCAAGGACTTGGCGGTTTTAGCGTCTACTTTTTCGTAGGTGCCTCCCCGCCCTGTGGGCAGCTCCCCGGTCTCATCATAGTGGAGCAGCACTTCCCGGAGCATGGATTCCGCCTTGCGCTTGTTGCCCCGGACGGTCAGACCTGTGGAGATCCACTTGATCTTCCGCTTGCCGTTGGCATCATAAAGATTGACCACGAAATAGAAACGTCCATTTTTCTCTTGGACAGACCCTGTAGTTTTCATCATAAACCTCCTTTGGGTCAACAGGCGTGCTGTCCGTTGCTGCACCCACAGCATACCACATCCAGCGGCGGATTTCCAGCCGGGAAGGTGCTCTGTCCGGTGAGCAGGAACTCAATCACGCTCAGCTTCGGGATACGGTAGGTGCGGCCGATTTTAAGCGCAAACAGGCGGCGGGAACGGATCAGTTCCCCGACCGTGTGACGGTTCAGACCAAGCATCTCCGCAGCCTGCTGGAGGCTGACGGCATCGGGGCAACCGGGAAACATCTGGGAATAGGCATCGTTAAACTTCATAGGCACTCCTTCTGTATAAGTAGTTTAAGGCCAAAAAGTGTGTCATCCTTTGCAGCAAGGCTGCGGTCAGGTGACAATGTAAAGAGAACTGGCAGCAATTCCAGCTCTCGCATCGCAGATGGGCTTGCAGCCCATCTGCGTCAATATGATATAGGTCTCCCATATTCGCCCTCGGCACCCTAGGAGTGGGGAATCGTCCGGCAGCGGGCTTGCACCGCACCATTGGCATTTCAGCCACCCCGTCTTCGTTATGACCGGGCTGCGAGTTACAGAAGTACCTTTTGTGAAGTACCGGACGATTGAACTATTCTGTTTTCAAAGAACAGAGTTTTATAGAAAATCTTCGAAATTTAAGGCTTCCGAAAAATTGTCCCTCTAATTGGTAGGCATCGAAAAAGGGCTTTTTGTTACCCGAAAAAGAAATCCGTTAAAAAGTTCTTGGAAAATATAGTTGAAACAACCGCCGAGTTAAAATATCGTTAGTTTGTCGAGCAGCCAACTGAGGTAGACAATTTGCAACAGTGAGCGTGTCCAAAGTCGAAGCACTCTTGAAAAAAGATGCTCTCACTTGGTAGCCGACGAAAAAGGCCATTCTACACCCACAACTTATAAACTGTAACCAAGATGTAATCATTCAAATCGATATTCGCCAAAAAAGAAGGCTGGATTTCTCCAGCCTTCAAAAAGTATGTATCAATAATTTTTGCTCAGAATCTTCTCAAGCATATCCGCAAACCTGACATCTTGTTTCTTCGTCCGTTTTGGGCTCCCCTTGGGGTGCTTTCCGGCGCGGAGGAGTTTTTTGTTTTCGTACCGCCGCAGCATGAGAGCGTCTATGTTGTCGGCGGTGTATTCCAAGCCATTTTGATTCAGCACCCGGGCGCACTTGGCAAGGCACATACTCGCCAGCCCGTAGTCCTGTGTTACGACAATATCCCCCGGTTTTACCCGGTTGACAAGCGCAAAGTCTACGCTGTCAGCCCCTTTATCGAAAACCAGCGTCTGCGCACCTTCCCGTTCGAGTTGGTGAGAGGTGTCGCACAGGATGATGACCGGAACGCCAAACCACTTTGCAATCTGCAACGTCAAATCCACCACAGGGCAACCATCGGCATCGATCAAAATGGTCATGTGTGTTCCTCCATCGTCCACCGAAAGGCTTTCGCGGTACGCAAATCAGCGTCCTTAAAGTGCCCGCCGCTGTTCCACTCAAGGGTGCAGTCTACTCCACGCGCTGTAAGCTGGCTGTGCAGGGCACGGATGTTATCGCCAACCGCAGCCATGACGGTGCTTTTCGTGTGCTCTTCCTTGTCACCAAGGCTCAGATAAATGTGCTGCGTCTGTATCGGGTGCCGCTGTTCAAACTCCATCCAGCCCGGAAACCAAACAGAGGGCGAGGCAGCGGCGACACCGTAGAACAGATTTGTCTGGGTGGATGCCCACAGTGCAAACAATCCCGCCAGCGAATAGCCGCCCAGAATGATTTTGACGTTTTCCGAGAGTTCAAACTGTTGTTTCAGTGTTGGCATGACCTGTTCCGTCAGAAAGCGCAGAGCGTCCCCAGCCTTGCCGCTGAACCCCTGCTTTCCCCAGACAGCAGGGGCTTCCCACGGGGAAAGTGCATCGTTCCAACTTTCCACCGGAATAGCCGCAAACAAAAAATTCCGGCTGCTTTGTTCTATTGTTGCCACTTCATAATCCATGCTTTGCAGCTCATGTTCACCGGTCATTTGGAGCAGTAGGTATTCTGCATGGGCTTGGCCGTAAATGCGGCAAGGTCTGTTCCCGATTTACATTATCTGTGCAGTCACTACGGCGTCCTCCCGAAAAAATTTTTATAAGCCCAGTATAGCAACTGAAAAATCATTTTGCAATTCAAAAGGCGTTCGCATTCGCTGCAAGCAGTGCAAGTTGGTACCAACTTGCGATTTTTGAATTGGATTTTTCAAAATCCAATTTCAAAATGCTTGTTGGGAAATCCCAAACCCTTGAACTGCATCGTGCCGATGCAGGCTGCGCGTTTTTGCAAAACGCTTTTTGGATGCGCCATAGGAGTGCGCAGCCATCACGGAAGCATGATGATTACAGGGCTTGAGGTTCTCCCAGCGCAAGCAGCCCTAGTCGCGGTATCGATATGTACCAAGCCAAAGCGGACCCAGTAAAAGACGCCCTACCATCAAGGACGAACTTGGCGTCCACGCCCGCCCCGCCGGTCTGCTGGTCAAGCTGGCAAAGAAGTATGCCAGCAAGGTCACCATTGAAAAAGATGGCAAGACCTCTGATATGCGCAAGCTGATGGAAGTCATGGGACTTGGCATCAAGCAGGGCGAAACCATCACCGTCACGGTTGAGGGTGAGGATGAGACCGTCGCAGCAGAAGAAATTGCTGCATTCCTGAATGAGAACGTTTGATCGGCTCATCTGATTTGAACATCCACGGTAGCAGATTCCTCCTGCTAAAACTGCCCGGAACGATAGGAGAAGGTCGTTCCGGGCAGTTTTTTGTGTTATGCAATAAAAAAGGGCAGCAACACGCCCGTTGACGCATCTGATTCAAGGCATTATAATCGAAGTATGGCAAAGTATATCGAAGAGCAGGAGCGAAGAAAGTATGGAGCATAGTCACCCCGATCGCACCTACAAAAAGAGCCGCTTTCAGCAGGAGCTGGAGCAGAGCGTCTCCCGTAAGCTGATTTCAAGCCTGTTGCTGGGATGTCTTTTGTTCTGCATTGCAATCGCTGCTGTGAATGCTCTCAACCAGAACGCTCGGCGGGAAGACCATCTGGAGAGTGTTGCCGCCACCTTCCATGAGGTGTACAATAACACGTCAGCCTTTCTGCTGGACGCTGGACACACCGAGCTGTTCCTCTCCGAGCTGCGGAATGATCAGGACAACCTGCGCTATCTTATCAGCCAGTACAACGTCTCGGCTCCTGTGGAGATACAGCTCATCCTTACCGACTCTGAGGGAAATGTTCGGTTCACAACCTTTTCGGAGGGAGAGATGAATCTCCACCGGCAGGAATTTAACAGCATCGCCGTGGACAACGCCTGCCATCTTATGCGGACCGTCTACACCACGGTCTACCACTTCCGAGCCAACAGCTCAGAATACGTTATGATACATCCGCTCTACCGGGATGGCGAATATCAGGGTGCTGTGGCAGTCTATCTGAATGAGAACGACTGGACAAAACTGTTTAGCCAGTACCAGTACGATGCTATCCTCACCAAATCCAACGGTGATGTCATTGCCTGTTCAAGTTTCTCTTTCCTCTCCCAAAAGAACGCCAACAAGTATCTGCCCGCCGATGCAGCGCAATATGTGCGAGTGAACGGGAACCGCTATCTGCGCAGCAGCCGCTCGTTGGAAAACGGCACGGTATTGGCTTACTCCTTCATCTACTCGCCCACGAATTACAGTTATCTTTTCGTGGGTCTGCTCCTGATCGTACTGCTGGGACTGAGTTGGGCGGCAATGTTCGCCCGCATTATGCACGCTATGACTGAGCAGATGGTAAAGTCGGTGGACACCCTCGTGCGGGAGATCCGCATCATCCGCAAGGAGGCCCCTGATCACATCATCGAGATCGACACCGGCGATGAGATCGAGGAGATTGCCCATCAGGTCAACAAGATGGTTCGCAGCATTCAAGAGCTGAGCCAGCGCAATATCGCTCTTGCCGAAGTGAACAACCGGATGGAGATGCAGAATCTTCAGGCGCAGATCAATCCCCACTTTATTTATAATACGCTGGACAATATCCGCTATCTTATCCCGACAGACCCCCAGCGAGCCCAGCAGCTGATTGGACGGTTTATCGGCATCCTGCGCTACAGCATCAACAACACAAAGCACAATGTCCCTGTTAAAGATGATCTGAAATATCTGCAGGATTACCTTGTGATCCAGTCCACCCGCTTCGGTGCAAATTTCTCCTACGAGATCGACATCGACGACGCCTGCATGGAGTTCATCATCCCGAAGCTACTTTTACAGCCCTTGCTGGAAAACAGCATCAAATATGGATTCCAGAAGAAGCCACGTATCCATATAAGGGTACGGGGCTGGCTGGGGGAGGATGCGCTCTATTTCACGGTAGAGGATAACGGCGGAGGCGTGGACGAGACAATGCTGGAACAGCTGCGAGACACTTTGCGCTCGGATGAAGTGAACATCGAGCACAATGGTCTGCAGAACATCAACCGTCGCATCTGGCTGGGCTACGGCGGTGACAGCGGACTAACCATCGACAGCACCGAGGGCGAAGGCTTCACGGTGAAACTCAAACTCCGGCTGGGAGGAATGTAAACCATGTATCGCGTTCTATTGGTAGAAGATGAAGAAATCATCCGCAAGGGCATTCGTTACTCGGTACCGTGGGAGGAGTGCGGCTGCTCGGTGGTGGGCGAGGCAGAGAATGGGGCAGCAGGTGAAGAAAAGATCGCTGAACTGCAGCCTGACATCGTCATTACTGACATTACTATGCCGGTAAAAAGCGGTCTTGAGATGATCGCCGACACCCGAGAGAAATTCAACTATATTGCCATCATCCTGACAGGCTACTCGGAGTTCGAGTACGCCCAGCAGGCCATTCGGAACGGCGTATCGGATTATGTGCTCAAACCCCTCGACATGGACGAGATGCGTACTGCGCTGGAGAAGGCTGTCCGCCTTGCGGGGGATAACCAATACCTCCAACAGCGGGAGGACGAGACAGAGGCCGTCCGCAGCCGGACAGCTCTGCCGCCATTAAGCGAAGATAAGGTCTCTGACCCGCTGGTGCTACGCATCGTAGCCTATCTGAAAGAGAATTACCAGAGCAAGATAACACTTGCTGACCTTCAGGAACAGTTCCACTACTCGGAACGGTACATCAACCAGAAGTTTCAAAAAGAGCTTGGCACAACGGTCATTGACTACCTCAACCGCTGCCGTATTCAGAACGCTCTGGAACTCATCCGGAAAGGAAAACTGCCCATCTCCCAAATCGGCTGGGAGTGCGGCATTGGTGAGTACAAATATTTTAACCACGTTTTCAAAAAATACATAGGCTGCTCGGTGCGGGAGTACCAGAGCACCTTGAAATAAGTGTCTATAAAAAAATACCGAACAGCCGTTGTTCGGTATTTTTTCCATTTGTTCTGCAATTTGAGTATTATTTTTGTGCTATAAGCATTAAAATGGGACTATCGAAAAGTTTCAAGTAAAAAATGGAGGTTTTTACTATGAAAAAGATTTCTCGTCGTTCGTTCCTGATGGCTACCGGTGTTATCGCAGCTTCTGCTGCTCTGAGCGCTTGCGGCGGCTCCTCCGCCAGCACCTCTTCTGCCGGTTCTACCGCTGCTTCCACTGCCGCTTCCGGTACTGCTGCACAGGGCGGCGGCGACCTCGTGATCTACTCGCCCAACTCTGAGGGTCTGATGAACGCCACCATTCCTCTGTTTGAGGAGAAATACGGCGTCAACGTCGAGCTGATTCAGGCCGGCACCGGCGAACTGATCAAGCGTATCCAGTCCGAGAAGAACGATCCCTACGCAGATGTCATGTTCGGCGGCTCTTGGTCGCTGATGTACACCAACGAAGATCTGTGGGAACCGTATGTTTCCGCCAACGATGCAAACGTCATCGATGCTTACAAAAACAAGTGCGGCTTCATCACCGGCAATGTGCTGGACGGCAGCGTCCTCATCGTCAACACCGACCTCATCGGTGACATCAAGATCGAGGGCTACGAAGATCTGCTGAACCCGGCTCTGAAGGGTAAAATCGCCACTGCCGACCCCGCCAACTCCTCTTCCGCTTTCGCTCAACTGACCAATATGCTGCTTGCAATGGGCGGCTACGAGGACGATAAGGCATGGCAGTACGTCCACGACCTGTTTGAGAATGTGGACGGCAAGATCTGCGAAAGCTCCAGCAGCGTTTACAAGGGAGTTGCCGATGGCGAGTATGTGGTGGGTCTGTCCTATGAGGATCCCTGTGCTCAGCTGGTTCTGGACGGCGCACCTGTCAAGATCGTTTACATGAAGGAAGGTGCTGTCTTCCTTCCTGCTGGCGCCACCATCATCAAGGGCGCAAAGAACATGGACAATGCCAAGCTGTTCATTGACTTCATCCTGAGCGAGGAAGTCCAGAACATCTGGGGCAGCACCCTGACCAACCGCCCTGTTATGAAGGACGCTGCTACCAACGATGCCATGACCCCGATGGCAGACATCAATGTCATCGAAGAGGACATTCCCTACGTCAGCGCCCACAAGTCAGAATTGGTGGACAAGTACACTGAGATCTTCACCGGTCTGCAGAGCGAATAATTCAAAGGGCAGCAGGAGGCTAGTATGAGCAGAATATCAGTCAAAGACGCAGTAAAGCGCTACGGGAATAATACGGTCATCCCGGACCTGAATCTGGAGATCGGAGATGGTGAGCTGTTCACCCTGCTGGGTCCCTCCGGCTGCGGCAAGACCACCCTTCTCCGTATGATCGCAGGCTTCAACTCCATTGAGGGCGGCGACATCTTCTTCAACGAGAAGCGCATCAACGATATGGACCCCAGCAAGCGCAACATCGGCATGGTGTTCCAGAACTATGCCATCTTCCCGAACCTCTCCGTCCGGGACAATGTGGCATTCGGTCTGAAAAACCGCAAGGTGGACAAGACCGAGATAAAGAAGCGGACAGATGAGTTTCTGAACCTGATGCAGATCATGCAGTATGCCGACCGGATGCCCAACCAGCTTTCCGGCGGTCAGCAGCAGCGTATCGCACTGGCTCGCGCACTGGTTATCTCGCCGGATGTGCTGCTGATGGACGAGCCGCTTTCCAATCTGGACGCAAAGCTCCGTGTCGAGATGCGCAGCGTCATCCGCCACACCCAGAAGAGCGTTGGCATCACCACCGTGTATGTCACCCACGATCAGGAAGAGGCAATGGCCATCAGTGACCGTATCGCCGTTATGAAGGACGGCGTTATCCAGCACGTTGGCACTCCCCGCGATATCTACCAGCGCCCGAAGAATGTCTTTGTTGCCACCTTTATCGGCCGCACCAACATCGTGGACGCCCACGTCAAGGATGGCATCATCACCTTTGCCGACGGCTACCATGAGCACATCGACGCTCTGGACAAGGCTGCCGAGCAGGATGTGCGCTGCTCCATCCGCCCGGAGGAGTTCATTATCTGCAAGGACGGCACCGATGGCATCCACGGCACCGTGCAGGAGTGCACCTACCTCGGCCTCAACACCCACTACACCATTGACACCGATCAGGGTGACTCGGTGGAGATCGTAGAGGAGTCCTCCATTGGCGAGGGTCTCAAGAAGGGCGAGAAGGTGCTGCTGAAGGTCAAGAAAGAGAAGATTAACGTCTTTACCAAGGACGGCGATACCAATCTCATCAGGAGCGACGCTTATGAAAAACAATAATAAGTTCCGTCTTGATGTCTGGGGAGCCATTACGCTGGGGACCATCGCACTCTATGCACTGTTCCTGCTTTACCCGATGGCATACCTGATCCGCCAGTCTGTGCTGGACCCCGACACCGGCAGCTTCACGCTGGCTTATTTCACCAAGTTCTTTTCCAAGAGCTACTATTTCGATACCCTGATCAACAGCTTCAAGGTGTCCATCACAGCGACGGTGCTCTCCATCGCTATTGGCACCCCACTGGCATACCTATTCACGATCTTTAAGATCAAGGGCAAGTCGGTGCTGAATATCCTCATTGTGGTGGCATCTATGTCGGCTCCCTTCATCGGGGCCTACTCATGGATCCTGCTGCTGGGTCGCAGCGGTATCATTACCACATTCTTCAAAAACCTCGGTATCGCCATCCCGGACATCTACGGCTTCGGCGGCATCGTGCTGGTCATGACGCTCCAGCTGTTCCCGCTGGTGTTCCTCTACGCCAAGGGTGCACTGAAGAACATCGACAACTCCCTCATCGAGGCGGCTGAAAACCTCGGATGCTCTGGCATTGCCTGCTTCTTCAAAGTGGTCGTGCCCCTAATCATGCCCACCCTGCTGGCTGCAGCTCTGCTGGTGTTCATGCGATCCTTTGCAGACTTCGGCACCCCGATGCTGATCGGTGAGGGCTACCGTACCTTCCCTGTTGTCCTTTACACCGAGTTCATCAACGAGGTGGGCGGCAGCGACGGCTTTGCGGCCGCTATCGCCGTCATCGCTATCGTCATTACCACGCTGGTGTTCCTCGTCCAGAAGTACGTTTCCAATAAGAACGCCTTTGCTCTGAACAGTATGCACCCCGTGGAGGAGCGGGAGGCCCGCAAGGGCATCAACGCTCTGGTGCATCTGGCGGTCTACCTCGTGGTGGGCGTCGCCATTCTGCCGCAGGCCTACGTCATCTACACCTCGTTCAAGAACACGCAGGGCAAGATCTTCGTGGACGGCTACTCGCTGCAGAGCTACCAGACCGCTATCGGCAAGCTGGGCCGCAGCATCCAGAACACCATCATCATCCCCCTGCTGGCACTGGTCGTCATCGTGCTGCTGGCTGTTCTCATCGCTTATCTGGTGGTGCGCCGCCGCAATGCCCTGACCAACGTGGTGGACATCCTCTCGATGATCCCCTACATCGTGCCCGGCACGGTCCTTGGCATCGCACTGCTCATCGGCTTCAATAAGCCCCCGCTCCTCATCAGCGGCACCATGCTCATCATGGTGGTGGCACTCATCATCCGGCGTCTGCCCTATACCATCCGCTCGTCGGTGGCTATCCTGCAGCAGATCCCCATGAGCATTGAGGAAGCTGCCATCTCGCTGGGCGCTTCCAAGATGAAGGCATTCTTCCGCATCACAGTGCCCATGATGGCCTCCGGCATCATCTCTGGTGCCATCCTGAGCTGGGTCACCATGATTAGTGAACTGTCTACCGCAATCATCCTGTATACCGGCAAGACCAAGACCCTGACGGTAGCAATCTATACCGAGGTCATCCGCGGCAACTACGGTACTGCAGCCGCATTGTCCACCATTATGACCATCCTCACCGTCATTTCTCTGTTGGCTTTCAGCAAGCTCAATGGCGGCAAGGATATCAGTCTTTAAGTAGTTTCCCCATTCTCCTTCGATCACTGAGTTTCCAAACCGGGCTGTTTCTCAGTAACGCAAATAGCCCCCAACGGAAAAATGAGACAGGCTTCCCGAAAGGCGGGTCGCCTGTCTCATTTTTGTTGTAAGTTGGACGCTTGGGGACTTTAGACCTTTGCAGTCCCGAAAAACCGTGCCGATCCTGTACGGTTTAGAACATTTTGATGACCCACAGGATCAGGATACGCAATCGCAAAGCAGTGCACCCAAGGCGACCAACTGCTTAAAATGGCAGTTTCCTGCGCACACGCTTCTCTGGAATTGCCCGGCACACAAATGTGCACCATGGCAGGCGTGGAAAAAAGATTCCCGCTTACACCTGTTAAGCAGCTCTGTACGTTTTAGTATGGGACAGATTTAATAACGCGGAAAATTGTCAAAGCCCACAGGCCGGAATTTCATCCACCCGGTGGGCTTTGTTGTGCCCACTAATTGATATAAGTTGATATCAATTAGTATCAGTTGCTTTTCCAATTCTCATTCATGATCCTTCTGGCTCGTCCGCGCGTGGTGTCCTCAAAGGTCTCATCTTCGCTGAATCGCAGCCAATAGGGGTCTTCCATCAGGCAGGCATTGGTACGTTTAACAATTTCCCACGCATTGTAGTCCGGCAGACCCATCATTTTCAGAATCTCTTTACAGTCCATCCGATTCCGGGGAAAGATGCGCTTCTTTGCCCAGACGACCACATCGACCAGCGGCACTTTGCGGCTGTTGCCGATAAAGAGGTTCAGAGGCAGGTCATACTGCGGCACACTCTCATTGGCGCAGAGATACTGCCCATCTTCGCTTAGGTGTGCGATTTCTTTTTCATCCATCATCAATTTCAGATAGGCCATTTTATCACCCCATAGCGACTTTCAGGTAGTGCAGACGGTATTTCAGGTATTGACGGATCGCAGATGCTCTTTTTTCGCTCAACAATGCAAGAATAGGCGAAATAGCCTGAACGATTTCTGTATACAGCGTATCCAGATCACACACAGGCAGCACAGGCTCGTCGACCAGTTTGATCTGCTGGGCGTGATGGCTGCGGAACGGCTTCGATTTATCGAACTGATAACGGAGCTTCGTGTCAGTCAATTCTTCATCCATCGCCCATGCAAGCAGACTGCCGCCATTGTCGTAAATAGGCGGAGCATAATTTTTTCCATCCCGGACGATTACATCAAAATTGTTCTCGTGGCGGTCTTCGTTGCCAATAAAGGCGTCGAACGCCAGCATTTGATAGAGCCACTTCTTGCCATACAATTCTACCGCATACTGAAACAGTGCCTCCGGTGAAGCGGCCCGACCGCTGGCAAGGAAATGGGCATCAGCCAAGTCTGCAAAATGATACAGTTGTTCATCGTCCGTTGTGAACTTGGGGCAGACGCTGACCACATCGCAGGAATAGGTCTGAATGTCGGGAAAGAGTTTGGCAGGCATCAGGGCGTATTCCACATGAGGCAGACCCAGTACCTGTGCAATCAGCGAGGCCATCACCTCAGAATACGGCTCATACCCAGCGGTTCCGGCCTCTGTGATGGAGTTGCCCTTGACCATGACAAGCTGGTCGTCTACCTGATACCAGCCCTTTGAGAGCATTCCACGGCTCGTCCGTGTTTCACGCTTTTCGACCAACTGGATTTTTGCAGGGACTTCGATTGGGCTCATGGTATCACGCTCCTTTGTTCCATTATACCATGTTTGGATGGATAGACAAGATGAATCGTGGTTTCATTCTGCATACACGACTTCCCTCACCACTACCTCTTCAGCCTGCGCTTTCAGCCCATTCATGTGCGCCACCCAGAGAAGCTGTGCGCGCTCTTTGTCCGGCGCGGGGTACTTGTCTAACAGAGTGGTCATCGTGCGTTCCAGCCACTCGCAGGCTGTTTTCTGGACATCCTGCAAATGCGGCCAGAGCGTGCCGTTCAGCAACATCCGGCTGTACAGCACAGGACGCTGATTCTTGAGATAGGCCAGCCGCATCCGACTATACTTGCCCAGCAGTTCGGTATCATCGGTCTGTGGCAGGGTGAACAGGGGCAGCTGATACTCCCCAACCTGTGCGTAATGGATCTCGGTGCGGACGGCGTTCGAGTTCTTCATGGAAATTCTCCTTTGTACTTTCAACGTGTTTTGCGGTCTTTGTGGAAAACGGTGTTCACTCCTTCCGGCTCTGCGCGGTCAGCCAGTTACCCTGCGCCTGATAGTAGTGCTCCATCGTGGTGGGGGGCGTTCAGGATGGTGGTGCGCAGATAGGCCATGATGTTCTTGATGGGCTGGGTGGTGTTGGACATCACATCGAAGATGTACTCAATGTGTTGGCTGGTCAGCTTGTCCAGCCGCAGCCGGATGGCTTTGGTGGTCTGCGGCTGTTTGCCGACATACTGGGTCTGCCGAGGACAGCAGTACATCTCCACAATGTTGTCCAGCAGTTCCTCCAGCTTGTCGGGGTCGTACCGCTGGGCAAGAGTGTCAATTTCCAGCCGTTCCCGAAACTCCTCCCGTACCTGTGCTTCCATCTGGTCAAAATCTGCGGATTCGCCTGCCTGCCCTGATAGATTAGTACTTTGTCTTTTAGTATTTTGTTTATTAGTATTTTGTTGCGTTGCCTTTTCCAAATTGGGCTCAGCCAAATTTGGAAAATCCAAAAATGGTGAAGAACAAGGTTTCATGCGGCTTTTCGGGCTTTTGGTTGCGGACGGGTTCGATGGCCCGCCTTCCTTGTCGGGAACGGCAGGATCGTCCTCAACAGGCGATTCATAAACCTGATAATCGTAGTCGATGATCTGCCCTTTGGCATTGCGAACTTTCTGACGGCGGACGTAGCCGTGTTCTTCCAGTTCCAGAACAGCGGTGCGTACACTGTCCAGACCATCCTTGCAACCAACGGTCAGCCCTTTCAGGCTGTAATCCCAATCGTCCGGCAGGGAGAGCATATAGGACAGCAGTCCCTTGGCCTTCAGGGACAGTCTCTTATCCTGCAGGTGGTGGTTGCTCATAACGGTGTAGTTGACGTTTTTATTGACGCGGAATGTTGACATGGCGGCTTCCCTTTCAGCCCAATGCGGGCAAGAGAAAACGCAGCATCTCCCGGCTTTCGGGAAACGCTGCGTTCAGACAGGGAAGCCTGCTGTGAGCTGGCACAGCAACGGCAGCACTGCATAATTCTAACGGACATCTAACACAACTACACCTGAAATGCAGCCGCTGACGACCTGTGTGAAAAAGGCTTTTTCTAACGTCGTTTCGCAAAAAGTGGCCGATTTTCGCCTGCAAATTGCGGTGCGACGTGCCTTTTGGGAGGTTACAAAAATGCCCTCAGCTGCCAATGACGGCCGCGAGGGACCAGCTTCATCCAACAATTTCAAAGACTCGAAATCGTTTTGTCCTTAACCGGGCACGTGGGTTCGAATCCCACCATCTCCGCCAACAAAAAGCACCGGCTCAGGCTGGTGCTTTTTTGTATCCAATCGGATTTCTCCAACCTTCCAAAAGTATGTATCAATAATTTTTGCTCAGAATCTTCTCAAGCGTGTCCGCAAACCTGACATCCTGCTCCTTCGTCCGCTTTGGGCTCCCCTTGGGGTGCTTCCCGGCACAGAGGAGCTTTTTGTTTTCATACCGCCGCAGCATGAGAGCTTCCATGTTGTCGGCGGTGTATTCCAAACCGTTCTGGTTCAGCACCCGGGCGCACTTGGCAAGGCACATACTCGCAAGGCCGTAGTCCTGTGTTACGACCACATCTCCCGGTTTTACCCGGTTGACAAGCGCAAAGTCCACGCTGTCAGAACCTTTATCGAACACCAGCGTCTGCGCACCTTCCCGTTCGATTTGGTGAGCTGTGTCACACAGGATGATGACCGGAACACTGAACTGTCTTGCAATCTGCAACGTCAAATTCACCACCGGGCAGCCGTCTGCATCAATCAGAACTTGTCGGGGCAAGACCCCTCCATTTGTTTCGCAAACCGTTCTGTCGCTTAAACGCCCCACTGGGGCGTTCATTGCTTCGCAAACGCGAATGGTCATGTGTGTTCCTCCATCGTCCACTGAAAGGCTTTCGCCGTGCGCAGGTCGGCGTCTTTGAAATGCCCGCCGCTGTTCCATTCAAGCGTGCAGTCTGCGCCACGCTCTGTAAGCCGACTGAGCAGGGTGCGGATGTTATCGCCCACCACAGCCATGACGGCGTTTTTCGTGCGCTCTTCCTTGTTGCCAAGGCTCAGATAAATGTGCTGTGCCTGTATCGGGTGCCGCTGTTCAAACTCCATCCAGCCCGGAAACCACACAGAAGGCGATGCGGCGGCGACACCGTAGAACAGCTTTGTCTGAGTGGATGCCCACAGTGCAAACAATCCCGCCAGCGAATAGCCACCCAGAATGATTTTGACGTTTTTCGAGAGTTCAAACTGCTGCTCCAGTGTGGGGATGACCTGCTCTGTCAGAAAGCGCAGGGTGTCCGCAGCCTTACCGCCAAACCCCTGCTTTCCCCACACAGCAGGGGCTTCCCACGGAGAAAGTGCATCGTTCCAGCTTTCCACGGGAATTGCCGCAAACAGAAAATTCCGGCTGCTTTGCGCGATCATTGCCACTTCATGGTCCATGCTCTGCAGCTCGTGCTCGCCGGTCATTTGGAGCAGTAGGTATTCTGCATGGGCTTCGCCGTAAATGCGGCAAGGTCTGTTCCCGATTTGCATTGTCTGTGCGGTCACTGCGGTGTCCTCCCGAAAAATTTTGATAAGCCCAGTATAGCAACTGAAAAATCATTTTGCAATTCAAAAGGCGTTCGCATTCGCTGCAAGCAGTGCAAGTTGGTACCAACTTGCGATTTTTGAATTGGATTTTTCAAAGCCCAAATGCAAAATGCTTGTTGGGAAATCCCAAACCCTTGAACTGCATCTGACGGGCGCAGGCTGCGCGTTTTTTGCAAAACGCTTTTCCGGTGCGTTGTATCGCGTAATATCTTCAAAATGACGAGCGCTGTATTTTGCAACAGCCTCGTGCTCCGAGAAAATGTACTTACTCGCAAAAAAAATGCTCTTCCAACATCAGGCACAAGCAATGATAAATGGGAAGATGCAGTTCTTGAATTTGATAAGTTTCCAGCAGCGGTGCCCGGATACAGACGTCGCACAGTGGAATTAGAGGACTGTCTGCCGCACCCGTCAGGCCGATTACTTTCATCCCGATGGCGCGAGCGGTTACAGATGCATACAGGATATTTTTGCTTTTTCCGCTAGTAGAAATCGCAAGTAGAACATCTCCTGCTTTGCCGTATCCATTGACCTGTTGCGCAAAGCACATCAATGGTGCACAGTCATTGGCATAGGCAGTGGAAAGCGCTAGGTGTCCATCCAACGCGATAGCCGGCAGTGCTTTTTGCAGATTTTGTACAAGCTCCGGGCCAAGTTCAGGGCTTTCCTGCAGCAGTCGTTCTGCGAGCGCTGCGTCTAGCTTGCGGGGCTTCTTAAAGCGTTTCATCAGTTCGCCTACAATATGTTCTGCATCGGCAGCAGAGCCGCCGTTGCCTGCGATTAGAAGTTTGCCACCGGCCTCATAGGTTGCGGCCATGACCTGATACGCTTTTCGAATCTCTTCTTTCTGCACGGTTAGAATTGGGTAGCGCTGCAGCAAAAGATCCAAATGTTTTTCAGCCCGATCTGTCTGTTTCATGATGTCAGAGCTCCTTTTTTCCACACAGGACCTGTCCTACAAAGTTGTACAGCGATGTGGCCGTCCAATCTTGTTCAAGTTTTGGCGGCACTACATCCGCACAGAGCAGTGCCGTTTTGCAGCCCGCGTTCTTTCCCGCCTGAATATCACGGCTTCCATCACCAACGATCCATGAAGATGCTAAGTCAATATTGAATCGCCGCGCTGCCTCCATCAGCATTCCCGGTGCGGGTTTACGGCAGCTGCAGTGGATTTTTAGTTCTGCCCTCTCCCCCGGGAATCCCTTGTCCGGGTGGTGTGGACAGTAATAAATGGCATCCAGCCAGGCACCTTCCTTGCCCAGAAGCGTTTCCATTTTACAATGGATGGCTTCCAATTGAGCCTCCGTCACCTCGCCGCGTGCGATCACCGGTTGGTTGGTCACCACAATAGCAAGCCAGCCCAGTTCGTTGATTTTCCGAATCGCCTGCGCTGAACCCGGCAACAGCTCAAATGCATCTGGCTCCCGCAAAAAACCGACATAGCGGTTGATGGTTCCGTCTCGATCCAGAAAGACTGCTTTTTGCTTCCGGCATAGATTTCGCGCTGCCGCACGGCCACTGTGCACATCTGCACAGACCGCCGCATAGCGTTCCGGGGTCCCCATATCCTTGACATACTCCGGGCTGTCATAGCAAACCAACTTTCCAGTCCCTGCCAGCGGTTTCAGGATTTGACGATCCAAATCTACCTTTCCCACCGGGATCTCTCCTTGCAACAATTCTGGGTTGAGGATATGCAACCCTGCATTGACCCTGTTGCGATAATACTGCGGACGAGCATCTTCTTTGGTCAGCCATTGTGTTACCCGTTGATCGCCGTCGGCTATGATCAAGCCGCTGTCATACGGATGCCCGTTTGGGTGGGTAAACAGTGTTGCCAGCCCGCAGTGTGCCTTATGGAATGCCGCAAAGCGCCGCAGGTCTATGTCAAACATCACATCTCCGTTCAGAAGTAGAAAATCCTTATCCAGTTTATCCCGGATGCGGAACAGCGCTCCTGCGTTGCCCAGAGGTTCTGTTTCCACAAAATATTCGATGTGAATACCAAACGGTTTGCCAGTCTGTGGGGAGCAGCCGCTGCCATCACCAAAATAATCCATAATAGCCGGTGCCAAATACCCGACCGTAATCAGTACCTCGGTGAAACCCTGCTCCCGCAGGGATCCCAGCTCCCATTCCAGTATAGGGCGGCCATCAATAGGCAGCATCGGCTTAGGCAAATCTTTCGACAACGCTGCAATTCGGGTGCCGCGGCCGCCGGCCATAATCACAGCTTTCATAGCACTTCCTCCTCTGGCGCATAATAAATGACACGTGTCCCGCCATTTTCAAAGCTGAACGGGATATAGAGAAGATCGCGCATAGCCTCGTGCACGGCAGCCTGATATTCTGGCTGCACATAAAAAACCAGAAAGCCACCACCGCCCGCACCCAGAAGCTTGCCGCCAAGTGCGCCTGCCGCCATACCTTTGGCATACAGTTCATCGATACAGTCGGTGGATACAGCTGCGCCGGTATGGCGTTTCAGCTGCCATGTATGATCCAGTAGACGGCCAAACTCGTCCAAGTCCGCCTGCTCGTTCACCAAAATTGCCTCAGCATCATCTACGAGAGCCATCATTTCTCTCAATAACGCTGTTTTGTTTGCTGCGCTGTGGCTGCAGTTGAATTGCTGAACATCTGCAGAAAAACGGGTGAAACCGGTAAAGAACATCATTAGATTTCCGTTCAGTCGCTTTTTGCGCTCCTGAGACAGTAGTACCGGTTTTACCTCATATCCATCTGTGCTGAAGTTGATCCGGTTGAAGCCGCCAAAAGATGCGGCAATCTGGTCCTGCCAACCGCCGGTTTCCGCGCAGAGCACTCGTTCCAGATAAATGGCATCAGCTGCCAGTTTCTGCTTGCTGGCATATTGCCCCTTAAGAGCATAAAATGCATTCAGCATTCCTACGGCAAATGAACTGGATGTCCCCAGACCGGATCGTGCCGGAAGGTCGGCCTCATAGGTCAGGCGAATCTGATGCATATCCAGTAATTTCATGGCATTGCGAATTGCTGGATGCGCAATCTCATCCAAATTATTTACGCGCTCTATTTTGGAATAAGAAAACTCACTGGTATACGAAAAGAATGGCGGCAGATGCCGGACATTGACGTAACAGTATTTGTCAAAGGTTGTTGACAGCACTGCTCCGCCATACTGGCGAAAAAAACTTTCCATATCGGTTCCGCCGCCAAAAAAGGACATTCGGAATGGCGTTTTAGTAATGATCATTTCATTCCCGTTCCTTTCTGTACTTCCATGCCAGACGGAAGATATGCATATCATCTACAAAGTACCGATGAAACAGCCGCTTCGGCTCCTTGAAAAAGCGGTAAAGCCACTCAAAACCATGGTTGCTAAGCATCTTAGGAGCACGTTTGATATTGCCTGCAAGAAAATCCACTGTAGCGCCTGCACAGAGCGTGACCCCAGCACCACAGTCCCTATAATATCGACTGACCCATTTTTCCTGTTTTGGACAGCCAAAACAGGCCAGCAAAATATCCGGTTTTGCCGTTTGCAGTACAGCTTGAATCTTTGCAAGCTCCTCTGGGTCATTCTCAAATCCCATACTGGGCGAGAGCTCTCCTGCTACCACTAAATTGGGGTAATCGGTCTGGATGTTTTCTGCCGCCTTGCGCGCTACATCCTCCCTGCCGCCTAACACAAAAACCGAACGCCCCTCTCTTGCTGCACTCTTTAACAGTGCTGGCACAAGGTCTGATCCTGACACCTTCATTTTCAGGGGGCGGCCATACCACCGAGCGATCCAAAGCAGCGGTTGACCATCCACAAGGGTCAGGTCCGCGTCATCTGAGATATGCCGAAGCTCTGGATCGTGCTCCATTTTTACCACGACATCTACATTGATCTCTATCACATAGGCTGGGTCACGTTTCCGTATCTTTTGCAGCAAAAAATCCACCGCTTCGTCCATTGTGATATTGTTGACATAGGTGTTCAGCAACCGTGTTTTTTTCATTTTGTATAACCTTTATCGTTTTGTAGTTGTTATCTATAAGAACGTGCCAAGAACGTGCCGTTTTATCTTTTGCTGAACTTTTGAATTCCCGCTATCAGAAGTTCGTTTCGGGTATAGTACAAATAGAGCAGCGACAGGCTACAATAAACGATGCTGCCCACAAAAATTTCTATCAATAACCATGGAATCGTAACGATTGCGACATGATCTATCACCCGAACCGCTGCTGCCATTATAAGGCCGGCAACGCCAAAGGGAACGATACAGTTTAGGTATTTCTGGAGAGCAATCCGCTTTCTTACTGCAAAACACTGGGCAATGCATACAATACCCTCCGCGATTACTGTACCAAGGGCAGCGCCCAGTGCACCATAAATCGAAATCAGCAGCGAATTTGCAACCAGATTAGATACTGCACCTAAGATCACCGAAATGATATAGGCACGATCCATTCCGTTTGGAATCAGATACTGCATCCGTATTACGTTGGCGAATCCTGAAAATGGAATAGATAGAGCCAGCGCACTCAGAATATAAGCACAGGATGCAAAGTCTTTACCCCAGAAAATCGGTGCAAAAAGGCGTGAAACGCTAAGGATTCCAAGCGAGATTGCAAAGGAACTGGCCATGACCGCTTCTACGGAAAGCTTCATATAGCGCTGGCTTTCTCTCACATTTCCATCGGAAAACAACTTGGTCATGCGTGGCATCATCACCGTACCAAAGGCTGTGATTACCGAGCTGGCGCAGAGAATGATTTTCTCTGCGGCTTCATAAAATCCAAGCTGCGCCTTAGTGCTCATCGCTCCCAGCATGAGCTTATCCATCATCGTGTACAGACTGACTGCAATGACCGGAATAAACAGGATCAGCATTGGTTTTCCATGAGCCAAAGATCTTTTTAGGTTAAAGACAGGTTTGCCGATGGCTTGCCGGGCGTAATACCACAGCATGAACTGATTGATAAAAACACCGCCACCCATGATCAGGCAGTATTCCAACAGATCTCCGGGTTCCCGGACCAGCAAAAATACTGCTGTCGTGGTCAGAAGCTTAACGATCGTGCTGCAGGTGGTGGTCTTTTTGAACTGCTCCATTCCAAACAGAAACCAGCTGATGTCCAGCATCGAATCTACGATCAGGATGGACTGCACTGCCGCAATAACCTGATTGTCAACGACAAAGAAGATGGTATAACCTATGTAAAGGACAAGCATTGCCAGCGATGCGAAAAATTGCACGGCGTAAATGCTCCAGAACCAGAGGTTTAAATCCTTGTCATCTCGATGCCGGGAAATCTCACGGTTTCCGTAATTCTTGACCCCCAGCATTCCAAACAAACCAAAGTAGGTAGCTAAGGTGCGGGAATAGGAATAAACGCCAAGCATATCTGCACCCAGTATCCGAGAAATAAACGGTGCTGTGAACAGGGGGAGCAGCATGGCAAACAGTTCATAGGAAATCTGGTAAAAGATGTTAGTTACGACGTTCGTTTTCTTCGTAGATCGTTCATCCTTTCTGCGGAGAACCAGCTGCTTTTTCGGCAGGAGTCCCAAGTACCTGATCCAGATACTGCTCTGCAGTTTTTTTGCTGGTCATTTGCCGAATGGTCTGCACACCGGCGTATGCAATGGACTTTTTTTCGTCCTCTGAAGCTGCTGCAATGTATTCCAAGCGCATCCGTAGTTCCTCTGCATTTCCGGATTCCACCAGATAACCGTTTTTTTGGTCCACAATGATGCCATCAATTCCTTCATTTTTCGAGCCGATTACAATGCACCCTTGTGACATCGCTTCCAAATACACCAATCCAAGAGTTTCCAAGCGGCTGATCATCACAAATACATCTGCTTTCCGGAATTCGGCAAGCGTTTTTTCTCTTGTCATTCTGCCCGTAAACCTGCAGGAACCCGCAATGCCCAGTGTCTGCGCCAATTTGATGCAGGAAGGCATACAAATGCCATCACCAATTACCGTGAATTCAAAGGGAATCCGGTCTTTCCAGCTGCCAAGCGCTGCCAAGATCGCATCCACTTTTTTGTCTCTGACAAGATTGCCTGCATAAACGATTTTTATTGGATGCACCTCTGCTGACCATTTTTTCTGAAACGCTGCATCCGTCATGATCAGAGATTCATCAATACCCGATTGAGCAAGAAAGGAGGTCTTTATACCGGACTTTGCAAGTTTTTTCTGCAGTTGGCCGGTGCGTGCTCCCAGCAGATCATAGGTGTTTTGAATGCGCGGGCAGACCCACGGTTTTGCGTTCACGGTTGCCACATCGGTTTTATGGAATACCGCAGCCTTTTTGCACGAAAAATCCAGACGCTCTACAATGCCAACGTAGTTTGTGGGAAAATGCACCAATAATACATCTGGCTGGTAATTCGGTTGCTTTTCATGAAAATAGTGATTGATGGCCTTTGCAATCCTTCGCTGTTGGAACGGGAGATACCATTTGGCGTTCCGGAGCCAGAACTGATTTTCTATCAGCAGCACTTTGACGCCTTCATTCTCCGGACATTCTTGTACCTTACCATACTGTCGGAAATCGTGCTTTCCCAGTTCTTTGATCAGTTCCCGGAAGTAATGCCCGTAGCAGTGCAGCACAGTTACCTGATGACCCTGCTGCACCCATTCCCGCGCAATGTAATGGATGGCCGAAGTATCCCGCAACAGATCGTTACGCTCTGGATGAGGATAAAATGTTGTGATGACCAGAATGTTCATTTGTCCCTCCCACAGCCATAGACAGGAATGTGTCGGCGCATGGTTTCCAGTTGTAGAGCTGTACTGTCCTTGCCGCGCTCTCACGCAGCTGCTCTTGTGCAGGATGCTCGGCCAGCAGCCAGTCTCGAATCTCTTCGTAACTGCTGCACAATTTGTGCCCCGGCATATCACGCAATGTCACCGAAGGCCCGGGCGCTGCCAGTGCGGCAACGGAGACGCCATAGTACATCGCTTCCAGAATTGCCATTCCAAAGATTTCTGTCCGGCAGAGGTTTACAAAGTAATCAGCTGTTGCGTAGACTTTCCAAATCTGATCATTCGGGATACGGTCGATCAGAACGATATCGCTTTTCCATTTGCTGGCTGCAATTTTAGTTTTCAGATCTTCACTTTGAGTTCCTTCGCCCACCAAAAGCAGCTTGCAAGGCTTTTGTTCTCGGACTTGCTGATAGATCTCCACCAGATCCAGCGGATTTTTTTCAGGTCCCATTCTTCCCACAGTACAAATTACCATGTCTTCCGGCAGCAGTCCGAATTCCCGGCGCAGTGCGGCACGGTCATACGCCGCAAAATCCGATTTCATCACTGAAAAATCTAATCCCACCGGAGCGACTTTTACATCTTTTACGCCCAGTTGCAGAAGCTCCTGACGCACTTCTTCAATTTTAGAAATTGCCGGCCCCCGCCGGAACCAGCGCAGAGTTCCCAGATGAAAAAGAGCGTTCATTGCAAATCCATGCACCCCGCCGCTGCTGCTGTGCGTTCTGCCTATGTACGGCACCATCCGAATTTCATGCCGTGCACAGAAACGGTAAATGTGCGGAAGAAATATCTGATTATCTGCAAAACAGAGAACGGCATCCAGATCTGTGGATAGCACCGCAGTATCCAAGCAGCCGTGCGCGCCAAAAGACGAAACGGGAATGTACAAAATGGACAGTGTGTTCCCCAATTTTACACGTTCTATGGACTCGCCGCCTGTTTTTTTAACGCATTTATAAATGGTGACCTCATGGCCTTGCCGTTCCAGTTCTCGCCCCAAGCCGATTTCTTGTGTATTATAATAACCACGCCGCCCAAATCCATTGATCATGGTGCAGATAATTCCAAGCTTCATATACTCCCCCACAGTTTTGTTTTTTACTTCCGATTTCTCAACTTCCATATCACCCATTCCAGCTTTGGGGAAATGCAAGACAAAAACACCGAGAGCTTTTGGGAATATCCAGAATTGGGATCCTGATAAAACAAATGCGCTCCCCTATGAAGAATGCCTTTCAGCCGGACATAATCTGCGCCATGGTAGCCTGCCGCCTCCATAGAGCGAAGGACGATCCCGGCTTCCCGAACCTCATGGATCCGGCAGGCTGCAGACACTGCTTCATCATGGTACAGCTTTGCCATGTATTCCGTCATTTCAAAAACGCTCATCCATTTTGGATCATAGACCGTTTTTGCCGCATAGCGTCCGCGGTTTGCGCCGCTGCGGACCTGTCGGTAGCAGTGCAGTACATCTTCAGTGATGTGGATTCTGCTGCAGTAGTAGAGATAGTTTCCTACAAACATCGTATCCTCACATGCAGGATAGTTTGACTGGAAGCGAATGTGATGGTTCTGAATGATCTGCAAGTCAAATAGTTTGTTCCACACATAGCCATTAAAACTGTTGTAGCCCATCAGCAGCTGCATCGCCTTCTGACGGTTCACGATTGCCGCAGAAAGCGTTTTTACCTGAGGAGGATGCTCTGTACCAACAGCCTTAAAAGCACAGGAAGCTAACTGGCACGCACCATCTTCCATTGCAGCGTTCATCATACGGAGAAAATCTGGATGATACCAGTCATCTCCGTCCAAAAATGCCACATATACTCCACGGCTGCATTCCAGTCCGGTATTTCTTGCTGCGGCAACGCCCTGATTTTTCTGGTGGAGCGGCACGATGCGTGAATCCGTTGCGGCCATTTGATCTACGATTTGTCCGCTTTTGTCCTTTGAGCCGTCATCCACCAGAATCAGCTCGAATTCTCCATAAGACTGCTCCAGAACAGAACGAATGCACTGTTCCAGATATGCTTCAACGTTATAAATCGGTACGATCACCGTTATCAACGGGTTCTTGTTCATAGGTTTTTCTTCTCCGAAGCAGTTTACGATCAGGAAGCCAACTGCACGCAACAGCAAGCAAAATAAAAAACATTACAACACGGTACGCATAGGCATTTTCAAAGATCCGCTCGGTCAGCCCGCAAAGGGTCAGATAGAAAAAGATCGAGCTCAGTTTCATATACTCATCTTGTTTCATGTATTTGACGAAGCGCATAGAGCCAATGATCGCCAGAAAATATGAAGCGATGCCCAGCAGGCCGATGTTCAGCCAAAGCTCCATGATTTGATTATGCGCACCAGTGGACATTCTACTGAAGTAGGATTTTCGGTTATACATCAGATGCAGTTTTCGCACATTTGCCTGACCGTTCCAGAATTGGCCATAGCCAAATCCGGTAAGCATATTGTGCTGCTGCATAAAGCGGTAAATGCCGTTCCAGAGTTCTGTTCTTCCGGTCAGTGTTGCATCCTTGCCCATGCTTTCCAGCAAAGGAGCAAAAAGCGGCAGAATTGTAAAGGCAAAAATCAAAAAACCAACACTGCATATCACGTAGATCCAGCCCAGCGGAAGACGCAGATCCTGCAGCTTTCCAAACACAAAATGATACAGAGCAATCATCACAGAGATGAGCAATGCGCCGGTTGCCTTGGCCATCAGCAGCAGAATGATCTGCAGCGCCATCGCTGCCAGCCAAAACGCTGAAAATCTATTTTTTTCCTTTGCTTCATCTATGACATAAAGTGATAGGATCACAAGTCCAAAGGCAAGCTCCGAAGCCATCGCGTTTTTGGCCTCGTATACGCCCCGGAGTGCATGAGAGAAGGTATCACCGGACTGAAATGCAAGACCAGGTCGTAAAACAATGATTCCGATAATGGCCAGATTCAAAAGTACCTGTGCAAAGGAAAAAAGTTTTATGATGCGATGCAGGGAAAGGTTTTCTACCAGCCAGATGGAAAACAGGATCGTCACCGAAAGCCGTAGGCAGGTAACCAGTTGTGCACTGCGGGTAGTGGTTACAAGCATGGACTCAGCAAAGACAAACACCATGAATTGATAAATTGGCGAATAGCGCGGTTTTATATCCAGAAGTCTAACATCCATGATGTTCTCTCCACTGGACCGCAGCATGATCGCAATCTGCAGCAGAAAGGAGAGGTATTCGTACAACGTTTGCACAAATGCACCGAAGATCTTTCGGTAGGTCCCCGGAAAGCCGATGCTGCCAAGAAAAATGAATACAATAAGAATCTCCGTCCGAAACTGTGCAAGTTCACTTTTTTGTTTCATGAATGCTGTGCTGCTGCCCACAACTTGTGCTGCGAACGGAGCGCTCTCCTTTCCTGCAAAATTATAGCCGCCAGAACCGTATTCCAGATGCTTTCAGCTCCGGTACGGCATAAATGCCTTTGACATCGATCAATACTTTCTTCTCATTCGGGATATCTTTATACAAGGCTTTCAGCTCGTCTACAGACAGCTTACGGAACTGTTCGTGTGCAACCGCGGCAATGATGCAGTCTGCATCCCGAATCTCAGCAAAAGGAACCAGCTCCACATTGTAAAACTTCTTTGCTTCCTCTGCACTTGCCCATGGATCCACAACAGTCGGCTGGATCCCATAATTGCCTAGTCGTTTTATGATGTCAACTACTTTGGTATTGCGTATATCCGGGCAACCCTCTTTGAAAGTCAGTCCTAAAACGACTACTTTTGCTGTCTTTGGAGTCTGCCCGGCCAGAATCATCTGCTGTATTGCCTTATCTGCAATGTAAGCACCCATTTTGTCGTTGAGAATGCGTCCATTCAGAATAATCTGGCTGTGATAGCCAAGTTTTTCTGCTTCGTATGTAAAATAATAGGGATCTACACCAATGCAATGACCGCCCACCAGACCTGGCCGGAATCCCAATGAATTCCACTTGGTGTTCATGCCATCTACTACTTCATTTGTATCGATGTTCATTCGATCGAATACCATTGCCAGTTCGTTCATAAAGGCAATGTTGATATCCCGCTGGCTATTCTCCACGACCTTGATCGCTTCTGCAGTACGGATGTTTGACACCGGATAAGTTCCCACCTTGATCACAAGGTTGTAAACCGCTTGAATCTCTCTGCAGGTGGCATCGTCCATGCCGGAAACGATTTTATGGATATTTTCCAGACGGTGGACTTTATCGCCGGGGTTTATGCGCTCCGGGCTGTAACCCACCTTGAAATCTGTTCCGCAGACCATTTTGGATCCTTTTTCCAAAATCGGGATGCAGACGTTTTCAGTGCAACCCGGATAGACTGTGGATTCATATACTACAATTGCACCCTTCTTCAGATTTCGGCCTATAATCTCGGAAGCACCGATTACAGGAGTCAGATCCGGTGTATGGTCAAAATTTACCGGTGTAGGTACTGCCACCACAACAAAATCCGCCTGCTGCAGCTGCTGTTCGTCTGCGGTAAACTGCACGGATGTCTGCTGGATCTGTACATCTCCCACTTCTTTTGTAGGATCCAACCCAGAGAGGTATATCTCTATTTTTGCGTGGTTTGTATCAAAACCGATCACATTCAGGCCTTTTTGCGCAAATGCCACAGCAATGGGTAATCCTACATAACCAAGGCCAACAACTGCCAGCACTGCTTTTCGGGCCATCAATTTTTCAGATAGCAACATATAATCTCCTCCTTACTTTGCTTTTTCAAAGTAGGTCATATTTGATTTTCTGTGCATTTCCTGAATGCTTCCGAACCAGACTTTCCAGATCTTGCCCTTGTGCGATGATTTGGCCATCCGGGAGATGTTCTTTTTTCTGACGGTCGATCAATAAGCCGTCCGGGTTATAGTCTGGATGTACCATCATTTCCGAAATGCCGGCAAGCGGTTTTTCGTACATCCGAATGCTCTCAAAATGATCTGGGAATCGGAAACCACTCCATCGGAGCCGAAACCGGTAGAGCCGCGCGTACAACCCATTCCACAATCTGAATCGTCCTGCGACATTTTTGTGACATCGTATCCTATAGATGCTGTGCTCTCGGCATACACGAAAAATAATAGGTGCAAGCATCCAATTGCAGTGGATGTGATGGTGCGAATCCACATGACTGATTTCGATTCCCTCATCTATGAGCCGATCGACCTGTGCTGTCAATTCAGTATAAAGATCCTGCCGATCTTTTTTGGAAAGGCGGAGAAAATAGGTGCCTCGCCCTTTGAAATAATCTGTAAAACGGCCATGCGAAACAAACTTTGGGTTTTGCTGTATTTCCGGCGTTAGAGCAGTTCCTTCTGTCAGATTCAAATGAACCCCGACCCTGCCTTGCATTTGGGAAGCCAGTGCAAAAGCAAGCTCCATTGCGTCTCCATTTGCTACCATGGTCGTATCTGTAATAAGACCACTCTCAAATGCTTCATAAATTGCTTTTGTACACGATTCGGTTTGTCCAAAGTCATCGGCATTGATGATGATCCTACATGTTTTCTGCTTCATCTCTGCACCCGTTTGTTGTTTCATCAGTTGTGTCTGTGAACTATTTTAAATAGTGCCCATCCCAGAAAGATACCAATGGTATTGGCCAGGATATCATCCATATCGCAGTTACCCAGCCGGAATATCAGCTGACAGGTTTCAATGACAGACGAGAGCATTATGCCAACACCTACGACCTTTGCGGGATCTCCCAGCTTTTGGGGATGCATTTGCACAAACAGATATCCCAGCGGCATAAACATTACAATGTTCAGGACCATGTGGTTCAGATCCTCGACTGTGCCTTTGACCATGAACTCCTTTACAGAGGCAAACATCTCCGTTTGCAGAACTACATCTGCCCGTGGCCTGCGGGTGACCAGCGTCACCAGCAGGATTGCGAAAAGATATAACAAAAAGAGGATAACATGTCGAGATTGTATCTCACGGTTGCAGTGGGAAAGCGTCAAAAATATCATTCCGATCTCTATCAGCGAAAAAAGCAGGCAGATCGCATACATTGCCAGTCCGGGGTTTCGCCATTGATAAGCCCAAATTGCAAAGCCGGCCGCAATGCAGGAGTATACAAGGAACAGTACTGCCAGAAACGTTATTCTGTTACGCGGGGCAACTGCCCCGGCAACCGTTCGTCTGGCGAGCAGATAGAATCCTGCGATATACAGGATAATTGCGAAAAAGATGGTCATAATTTTCCCTCTTTTGGGCTGTGGTCTTCCAGCACGGTTTTTCCGAACTCTCAGTGCTTTGATTTTTTGCTCGAAAAAACCAGTCCTCTGCGCCCGGATGTTTTTCCATGTTTGGAAGGCGCAGCCGGCTTCAGCACACGGCTGCGTTTTTTATCAGACCTCAGTTCAGACTCCTGCTCGATCAAGGGAAGCGGACTGCCCTTCAATTTTGCTTCGGATTCCGAATGTGCAATTTTCGGCTTATCCTCTGGCACCTGTGTTGACGGTGCCTCTGGTACAGGCTGGGGGGCCGGAAACGATTCCAAAGACGGATGTGTGTCCGGAACAGAGCGTGACTTCTGGAGGGCATCGCTGTCTGCTGCAGTTTTTGGCTCTGACTGTTTCCAGCTTCCGTCTTTCCCCATGCGGAGCAACTCCCACATTATTTCATCATCGCTCCGAGTATTCTGACTGCGCTGCAAATCATCTGTCAATTCGTCCATCACGCTTCGGCCATCGTTTGCTGGTTTCCATGTCGAATCGGCTCCGGGCTCTGCCGGGCGGAGCAAGTCTTCAGGCAACGGAGAGCCTGAGTTCTCCGTGTTTTTTTCTTCCTTTCGAATAGGGGCCTTTATATGTTCTGAACGGAACTGAAACGTTTCCAGCGATTGCACTTCGTTGACCACACACCCCAGCACGCGCACACCAGACTTGTCTAACTTTTCAATAGCATCCTGTATGGCGGGGAGCGGGGTTGCATCGTAGCGCACAACAAACAGCACATTATTTGCCAGTTTGTTTAAGCGTAGCACGTCCGAGGAACGTCCTACCGAAGAAGCATCAATTACGACGTATTCGTAGGGCTCCATGATGCTTTCCAAAAAGTCGAACAAGGTGCCATCCAGCGGTACCGCATTGCGTTCAAGCACCATTGGCAAAAGATCCAGATAGCCGGTCAGTGAAATAACAGCATCCTGTTCGGCAGATTCGCCTTTGTATAGTGCATTCAGCGTCCGGCTGTATTCTACATTTTGCAAAAACATTCCGCTCAGACTGGGGGAACGGGTGTTCAGATCTAGCAGTAGGGTGCGCTTTTCCATATCGGATAGCTGCAAGGCTAAATTGGCGGCCACCGTGCTCTTACCTTCGCCATCCTCTGCCGAAGTTACGTAGAAGCGGTGCTGCTTTTCCTTGGTGCCGAACCGATTGATCAGAATATACGCAGCGGAAGCAAAGTTCTGTACAGCATCGGCATCCACACTGTGCTTTTCGCTTAAAAGCTGAATATCCTTTTGGAAGTAGCTGTTATCCCTTGGGATACTCCCCAAGGTTTCAAGTCCCAAAACATCTTCCACGTCTTTCAAATTCAGCAGCGTGGGCCGCATGAGCAGCTCCAGCACAGCCATGCCTACACCGGCTACCAGACCCAGCAGACAGAAAATCACCCACAGGCTGACATATCCGCCGCCGCTCATCATATACTTTGCTTCTGGAGCATCGATTACGGCCACAGATCCTACCATCAGCGTTTGCGGCAGAATCTCCTTGCTGGCATCCAGCAACGCGTTCATCAGTCGAATGCCGGCATCTGCGTTGTTCCAACTTAAAGTAAGTAACAATACCTGCGTTTCATTGTATCGACTCACTTCTAGGTTCTGAGAAACATCCTTTGTTGTGACTGATACAAGGCCAGCATTATCAATGGCAGTCTGCAGGGCGCGATTGCTCTTTATTACAAAGGTTGCCGCATCAACCATATCCTGTGCCAGATAAAAATCACTGGAACTCAGATAATCGGAATTGTTGATAAAGTTGCCAGTAGATGATTGGGATGTGATGGCAATGGAACAATCGATCTCGTAACTGGTATAGTTGCCCTGCAGATAGGATATGCCGCTGAGTACAAACCCGCAGAAAAATCCAAGCAGTCCCAGCGCCAAAATCATTTTCCAGCGCTTGAAGGCTGCGTACAGTAGATCACTCACGCGAAGCTGTACATTGTGCATTGTTTCTCACCGCCTTTACGATTTTTCTTCGTTCTGGTCGTGGGGTTCTTTCTGGGCTGCAGCAGATCTCTGGGCTTTGCGGTGACGTGCAAAAATACCCCACAGGAACACCAGCAGCCAGATCGCACCAGCTGCGAGCGCAGCCAGAATGGCCAAAGCCACAGCGCTGTACCGTGTAAATACGGATACATTCCAGTTCTGCTGTCTTGCCGTATCTTGTACGGTGAAAGGATATTTCCGGGCGTTTTCGGTGTCTGTTTTGCCACGCACCACATAATAGTCGCCCTCGGTCAGATCGGTGAACAACTGGCCGGAGCCGTTGGTTGTCCAACTTCTGAGTAGCTGATCCTGCTCGTTGTACAGTGAGAGCTGCTCGCCCGCCGTATCGCTGCGCAGCACCATATCCACTGTGTGGATAGATACCCGGAGAATCCGGTTCGTAATGTTCAACGTTGTACTGCTTACACCGTCGATACGGCCATCTGCAGCTACGGTTACCGTGTAATCTGTGTCATCCGGACGGTAGTTCTCCGGTGCCTGCTGTTCGTGAACATGA
Organism: Faecalibacterium sp. OM04-11BH; assembly: GCF_003482185.1. Lineage (NCBI taxonomy): Bacteria > Bacillati > Bacillota > Clostridia > Eubacteriales > Oscillospiraceae > Faecalibacterium > Faecalibacterium sp. OM04-11BH. The sequence continues at coordinate 14,239 of NZ_QULS01000010.1, read as the reverse complement.
TAGGTTGTGCTCTTATCCAGATCGGTCAGATATATCATGCCCGATGCATCAGTCGTCACGGTCTGCGCGATGCCGGTATGCTCGTTGGTTACCGTAAATACCACGCCTTCCAGTGCAGAGGAAGTAAGCTCATCCGTGACATTCAAAATGATCTTGGTCTTTTCAGTGTCGATCTCATGCAGTTCTGGATCTTCACCGTTCTTCTTTTCTACTTCCACATCCAGATCCTGCTGCATGGTCGTGTAGTAGTTCGGGGATGACTGCTGCTGCACAGTGTATTTGCCAAGATACAATTCTTTGCTTTCGCCGTAGCCGTTTTCATCACAGGTGATGGTGTCTACCTGCTGCCCCTGGGTATAACGTGCCGTGCCATCCTTAGTTACAATATCTTCGGCAGCAATCACCCGGAACGTACCGCCGCCTACAGGCTGCTGTGTTTCGGCATCATTCATCTGCAAACGGATGATGTTCTTGCAGGGAGCCACCCGAATCTGCACTACGTATGGGTCCGGCCAATCGTACATGCGTTCCACATCATAGTAGGTGTCATCTGCCGCATCGTATCCTTCCGGCTCGCTGAGCTCATGGAAGTAGTAGCTGCCTTGCCAAATCTTTTCCGGCAGATAGAATGTACCTTCTTCCGTGGTTTCATATTCCCGGTAGTTGATTTTTTCCGGGTAGTAAGTATTCAGGGTCTGCAGGCTGCCGTTCATCAAATGGGTCGTATCCGTACGGTACAGCTCAAAGCGCACACCTGCTTCCGGGATGCGCCGCTCGGTTTCGTCATCGATCAGCTCTACAAACACAGCGGTCTTAATGCCGTCCTCACCATAGCCGCCGCCACCGCCAGTCTGGATGATCTGCTGATCGTATTGTCCGTTGCCGTCGCCATCGCCATCGCCAGTGCCGCCGTCATAGTACCAGCCGCCGGGGTCGTTGTTATTCCAGCCGCTGGATGCAGCCTCTTCACTGGAAGATGACGGCTCTTCATAGCCGGTGTAATCGCTCAGAAGGTAAAGGCCCAGCAGCGCAATGACCAGAACCAGCACAAACACAAGAGCGCTCATCATATCAGTTGCCGGTTGCCAGAAATTGTATTCTGCATCCGGATCCTGTCTGCGTTTTCTCGCTTTCATCCAGAGTGCCCCACTTTCAGAATCTTGGCAAATTCATCTACAGACAACGGACGTGAGAAAATGTATCCCTGTCCTTCGGCGCAGCCAGCTTTACGCAGCACATTCAACTGCTCTGTACTTTCAATGCCTTCGGCCATCAGGTTCAGCCGGAGTGTACGCGCCTGTGCGAAAATACCGGGCAGCGTGTTGATCCGATCTTGCAGCGCAGCACTGCGCAGATCCAGTTTGAGTTGGTCTGTGCCGATGCCGCCTAGCGCACTCAATTCCACAAAGTTGCCGTCAAAGCCATCCAATATCACCCGGAAGCCCATCTGTTGCAATTGTGCTTCCGTTTCACTCAACGCACCATGGGTCTCCAGATATGCAGACTTTGCAATATCAATATCCAGATACTTCGGCGGTATTCGGTACTTTTTTAGCATGTCAGAGAAAAACTCCGCCACGTCGATGGCCAAAACATCCGTCTTTGTTACATTGACTGCGATCGGTATCGGGCGGATTCCCTCATCGATCCACACGCGAATGGTTTTACACACTTCCTCCCAAATGTACTGATCCAATTTGGTGATATAACCATTGCTCTCTAGGACCGGGATGAACACTGAAGGCGAAATTACGCCCAGCACCGGGTGGTTCCAGCGCACCAGTGCTTCGGCACCGATCACCCTGCGGGCGTTCAACTCATATCTGGGCTGCAGGAAGAAGGTGAACTCGTTCTTGCGTAGACCTTCCAAGATTTGCGGCATCAGCACGCGCTCGTTGCTGCCTGCACTGTTCACGGCCTCGCTGGTTAGAACACCGTTACCCATATTTTTGGGCAGGCGTTCCAACAGTTCCAAGATCTGCCGTACTTCGCGGCGGCCGCTGTAGCGCGCCTGTTCGTCTGTGGTAGGAATGACCGATTTGTGGAATTCCTCCAGAAACAGCCCGGTTTCACGATTCATAATGTTGCGCAGTACATTATTTATAATATTGAAGAGAATTGAAAGGATCACGCCCGCAATAGAGGTGTAGAATGCTGTATTGATACCGGCCAGAATGGATTGCACACTACCTAGCGCTGCTTCCACCGTGACAAAATTGATATCCCGTAAACCCAACAACAGACCCACAAATGTGCCAAGGATCCCTAGACCTGTCAGAGTACCGGGAAGCTGCGCGATTACACCTTTCCATGTGTACAGCGCCAGAACATCCTCATTGAGTACTTCATCAATATCGCTGACGATTTGTCCGGTTTCACGCTGATGCTGCACTTTCTCGCGATAATCCCCAAACAGCCGGTCCAGTGTTTTTTGCTGGAAAAAGCGCTCGATCTGCAGGGCTGCGACCCATGCGGAACTGCCTTCGGTTCCAGAAGCCTTTCGGATGCTGTTTTGTCCGTTCAGCAGACCGTTCGTAATTGAAATAGTTGGTAAAAGACCATAAATGCACCCCGCCAATGCAATGATGCACATAAAACCAACGATCACGACTGAAAGCATATCCGGGGAGTATGCCGTAAGCGCGATACTGCTTACAAGCAGCACTGCTACAGACAGGTAGGAAAACAGCTTCATTTTTTCTATCCTTCCTCTTGCTTTGACTTACAGAGCAGGCTGTGTTCTGCATCCATCAAAATACTCGCCATTTGGAGAACATCGGCCAAACCGATCGTTTGTATGTGATACGACCATAATTTTTATGAAAACGTGAATTTTTCGTGTTTCGACCTCAATTCTACCACGTTCTTGCTAAAAGGGCAATCATTTCCAAAAGAAATTGAAATTGCAGTACTTCCCGCTAGGGGGTCAGTTCTTTGTGCACAAAAATCGATTTTTCAAACCTTTTACAGTTCACATCGCAGAACAGGTGATGCAGCTGCAGGCGGTCAGTTTCCGCACAGACTGTGTACCGCTTGTTACATCCTCTGCCAACAAAAAGCATCAGCTCAGGCTGGTGCTTTTTTGTATCCAACCGGATTTCTCCATCCTTCAAAAAATATGTATCAATAATTTTTGCTCAGAGTCTTCTCAAGCGTATAGACAAGATGAATTGTCGCTTCACTGCGCGTACACGTTCTCCCTTAACACCACTTCCTCCGGTTTGGCACAGTCTGCTGTTTCCGGTGGCTGGAACGTAAACGATACGCAAAAGACCGCCTCCGCGTTTGAAAACGGAGACGGTCTTTTTTTCATGGAACAGTTCGTTCGCAGCTCACTTCAGCTTGCTCAGGTAGCGGTAGATGGTGGCCTCCGAGGAGCCCAGCTGGGCGGCCACCTCGCTGACGGCACCCTTCATATAAAAGATGCCCGCATGGTGCAAAGACTCCACGATGCGGATCTTCTCTTCCATCGTCAGCCGGTCGGGCGGCAGCCCGGCGCTGCCAGTCACCTCGGCAATGGCATTCTGTACGGCGTCCGGCAGGGAACTGACAAAGTTCTCCACCCCGATGCCGGTGGAGGAGGGCTCGGTGTGCGCCCCGCAGAGGGCAAGCAGCTCCTGCGCGATGCGGCTGTACTTGCCGGCATCAAAGTTGATGCAGAGCATGCCGATGAGCTGGCCGTTATCCTTGATGAACATGGTGGAGGAGCGCAGACGCCCCTTGGCCTGCGAAGCACCCTGATAGCCCGCCAGATAATCCTGTTTTTCATACATCCGCTCCTGAATGAAGCGCAGCGCCATGTTGGAAAGGGGCGCACCCTCGGTGCGTCCGCTGATGTGGTTGTTGACGATGGCAACAATGGTGCCGTCCTCACTGGTAAGGTCGTGCAGAACTACCTCGTAGTCCGGGCCCAGCGCTTCGCCCAGAAAAGATACCACTACGCGATAAGGCTCAAGTCTTGCATCCATCCCGTTCACCTCTTTTGTACTGCTGGAGCGCGTAAGAAAAAATTCTCACGTGTGTTCTATTGCTATCATAGCAGAAATGACAGTTTTTTACAATAAGAAGGTGCGTTGTATCCATTGTTTCGTCAAATTGATGACGTTTATCGGGACTTTTTGTCATGCGCGACGATTTGTTCTTACGATAAGAAAATATTATTGACAAAATATTCTCACTGCGTTAGGATAGTGTCAGCAAGGGAAGGACAGCCCTCCCCAACAAATGGAAAAGGAGAAAAATCGGATGAAACAGGTGATCGTTACCCCCAATGCTCCCGCTGCCATCGGGCCCTACTCTCAGGGCATCGCTGCGGGGCAGACCGTCTATGTATCCGGGCAGCTGCCCATCGATCCGGCCACCGGCCTGATTCCGGAGGGCATCGCCGCCCAGACTGCACAGTCCCTCAAGAACATCCAGGCCATTTTGGCACAGCAGGAGATGACGCTGGCCAATGTGGTCAAGACCACGGTGTTTCTGGCGGACATCAACGATTTTGCAGAGATGAACAAGGTGTACGGCGAGTACTTTGCGCAGCCCTACCCCGCGCGCAGCGCGGTGCAGGTGGGCAAGCTGCCCAAGGACGCTCCGCTGGAGATCGAGTGCATTGCTGTAAAGTAAGTTCCCCCGCACGGGAAGAAAAGAAACGGTGAACCAAATGGATAAACAGATGTTCGTTCGCATCCTGAACAGTGAGATGGAGCTGGCCACCGGCTGTACGGAGCCCGGCGCAGTCGCTCTCACCGCCGCAGAGGCGGGCGCAGCACTCCGCAAGGCGGGCGGCACACGGGTAGAAGCCGTGACCGTCCGCGCCAGCATCAATATTATCAAAAACGCCATGTCGGCAGGCATTCCGGGCACCTCGTATCAGGGCATGGATTACGCCGCTGCCATTGGTGCCGTAGGCGGCGACCCCGTCCACCTGCTGGAGGTCATGAACTATGTGCCCCGGGAGCAGATGGAAGAAGCCGCAGCCCTTGTCAAGGCAGGCAAGGTCAAGGTAGAGGTGGCACAGGTGCCGCAGAAGCTCTACGTTGAAGTGCTTGTAACTTCTGACGGCCACACCGGCCGCGCGGTGGTGCGGGATCTGCACACCAATGTGGTGCTGGTGGAGCAGGACGGCGTGGCGACGCTGGACAAGCAGCACGCCGACCCCGCAGCAGCAGGGGACAGCGATGTGGTGACCCCAGAGCAGATCGCAGAATTTCTGACCGTCCGCTCCATCTGGGATTACTGCACTGAGGAGCTGGACCCCCTGCACGACCCCATCGACATCATCCGCAGCGCCGTACAGGTGAACACGACCATCAGCAACGAGGGTCTTTCCAAGGAATACGGCCTTGCCATTGGCCGCAATCTGGAACTGAACTGCCGCAAGGGTCTGATGACCCGCGACCTGACCACCAACGCCATGGTCATCGCTTCTGCCGGTGCGGACGCCCGTATGGCAGGCGCACCGGTTTCGGTGGTGGCAAACTCCGGCAGCGGCAATCAGGGCATCACGGCTACCATGCCTGTTGTGGCAACTGCCCGCTGGCTGGACATCGATGAGGAGAAGATGCTCCGCGCCGTGACCCTTTCCAACCTGATCGCGATCCGCATCAAGGCCAAGTTTGGCCGCCTGAGCAACCTTTGTGGTGCAACGGTTGCTGCCACCGGCGCAGCCTGCGGCATTGCCTATCTGCTGGGCGGCGGCTACCACGAGGTATGTTGCACCATCCAGAACATGGTGGGCAACATCACCGGCATGGTATGCGATGGTGCAAAGGCCGACTGCGCGCTGAAGATTTCTACCTGCGTCAACGCCGCCTGTCAGGCAGCTGCCATGGGCGTGCGCGGCGTGCGGGTGCAGAGCACCGACGGCATCGTGGAGCACAATGTGGAATATACGCTGGACAACTTTGCCACTCTGAGCACCCACGGCACCAGCGACAGCGTGATCCTTGATCTGATGCTGAACAAACACCTCCCGGAGACGGAATAAGTCTCCCCACCCGGCCCCTTTCCGGGGAAAAAGAAAGAGGTACTAAAGTTATGAAAAAGCTATTCAATAGTCTGCCCTTCCGGCTTTTGCTGGGCATTTTTGTTGGTATCATCCTTGGCCAGCTGTTCAACGAGAGCACCATGGGCGTTGTGGTGACCCTGCAGTACATCATGGGTCAGCTCATTACCTTCTGTGTGCCGCTGATCATCATCGGCTTCATTGCCCCGTCCATTACAAAGCTGGGCAAAAACGCCTCCCGTCTGCTGGCAGTGGCCATCGTCATCGCCTATGTGTCCTCTGTCTGCGCAGCCTTCATGAGCATGGGCGCAGGCTACGGCTTGATCCCTCACCTGTCCATCGACAACAACGTTGCCGGTCTGCGCGAGCTGCCGGGCGTTGTCTTTGAGCTGAACATTCCCCAGATCATGAGCGTCATGAGCGCTCTGGTGCTGAGCGTTCTGGTGGGTCTGGCTGCCACCTGGACCAACAGCAAGCTGACCTGCGACTTTTTGGCCGAGTTCCAGAACATCGTGCTGGACATTGTGAGCAAGGTCATCATCCCCGTGCTGCCCTTCTACATTGCCGCCACCTTCTGCGGCCTGAGCTACGAGGGCACCATCACCCATCAGCTGCCCGCCTTCCTGCAGATCATCGTCATCGTTATGGTCGGTCACTACATCTGGCTGGCTGTGCTGTACCTGCTGGCAGGTGCTTACTCCGGCAAGAACCCTTGGGAAGTGCTGCGTCACTACGGCCCCGCTTACCTGACCGCTGTCGGTACCATGTCCAGTGCTGCTACGCTGGGTGTGGCGCTGGAGTGCGCCCGCAAGAGCAAGGTCCTGCGTAAGGACATGGTCAGCTTCGGCATCCCCCTGTTTGCAAACATCCACCTGTGCGGCTCTGTGCTGACTGAGGTGTTCTTCTGCATGACCGTTTCCAAGATCCTGTACGGCAAGCTGCCCAGCATTGGCACCATGATCCTGTTCTGCCTGCTGCTCGGCATCTTCGCTATCGGCGCACCCGGCGTGCCCGGCGGCACTGTCATGGCTTCTCTGGGTCTGATTACCGGTGTCCTGATGTTCGACGACGCCGGTACGGCTCTGATGCTGGCCATCTTCGCCCTGCAGGACAGCTTCGGCACCGCCTGCAACGTGACCGGTGACGGCGCGCTGACCCTGATGCTGACCGGCTACGCCGAGAAGCACGGCATCGCTGATACCGGCGACCTCGAAAGCCCGATCCTGTGATAAAAACCTGAGCACTCCTCCTTAATTACAAGAGACTGTGAACAGACAGTCCCGAAATCTCCGAAAAGCCCCGGCGACCGCATGGCCGCCGGGGCTTTTTGTGCGGCAGAAAAGTGTGCGCCGTAGGGTAGGAGGATGCAGCCGAGGGATGTTCTCTTTTGACACCAAAAGAGAACCAGAAAAGTGCCAGTGATTTCGACGCGCTGGAGCCACGAAAAAGGGGCTGCTCGCCCCTTTTAACCCCAAAGCGGAGGGCTACACCGGAAAAAACTGAAGATTCACGCCTGTTCGGCGTGAAGATCTTTTAACCGTTTTTTCCGGCTCCGCCGATTTATAGCCCTCTCAGGCGCTCCCGCGCCAGCTCTCCCGAAGGGAGAGCCAAGCCGTTACGTTCGTTGCTGAAGTTTTAAGTGTAATGAGAGAGTTTCCGGCAGTGCTCTTGCCTCTCCCTTTGGGAGAGGTGGATTTGCGAAGCAAAGACGGAGAGGGCGCACGCCGTTGCCCTCAGTGCTAAAGTATTAGGCGCAATGAGAAACCTTGCCGCCACCGCAAAAAGCTCCCCCCTCGGGGGAGCTGGCACACCGTCAGGCGTGACTGAGAGGGTTCAGCCACCCGCCGGGGCTTTTTGTGTTGCAACCCGGTTTGATATCCGGCGTAATGGGATGAAATTTCTGAAACGCCTTTAAAACCATAAAGTAAAATGCTATACTAGAAGGACATTGGGTGCGCTGAAAATGCGCAGCCTGAAAGGAGCTTTTATGACGCAGCTTTTGATTCGTCTGTTTATACGCCGTCCCAATTCTCCGCAGGATCCCCGCGTCCGTGCCGCCTACGGCAATCTGGCCAGTGTGGTGGGCATGGTGTGCAATATCCTGCTCTGTCTGGGCAAGTTTGTGGTAGGTACCCTGTTCGGCTCGATCGCCATCACCGCCGATGCGCTGAATAACCTTTCGGATGCTTCCTCCAATATCGTCAGTCTGGTGGGCTTCAAGCTGGCCGCCAAGGCACCGGATGCCGAGCATCCCTACGGACACGCCCGTTTTGAGTATCTGGCGGGTCTGGTGGTCAGCGTGACCATTCTGGGCATTGGCTTCTCCCTGCTGAAGGAGTCGGTGGTCAAGGTGCTGCACCCCACACCGGTGCAGTTCGGCTGGCTGACCGTGGCGGTGCTGGTGGTGTCCATTCTGGTCAAGCTGTGGATGAGCGGCTTCAACCGCACCATTGGCCGTATCATTTCCTCCGAGACCCTCATTGCCACTGCCGCCGACAGCCGCAACGATGTGCTGAGCACCGCTGCCGTGCTGGTGGCTGCCATCCTCTGCCGGGTGACCGGCTGGGACGTGCTGGACGGCCTGATGGGCGTGGGCGTGGCGGTGTTCATCCTGATCTCCGGCTGGGGGCTGGTGATGGATACCCTGAGCCCGCTGCTGGGTGAAAGCCCCAGCGAGGATCTGGTGGAGCATATCGAACAGACCGTGATGGGTTATCCCGGCGTGCTGGGCGTACATGACCTGATGGTGCACGACTACGGCCCCGGCCATCAGTTTGCGTCCATCCATGTGGAGCTGCCCGCCGAGCAGGACCCGCTGGAAGCGCACGACCTGATCGACAACATCGAGCGGGACTTTATGAAGCACGACCACCTGATGGTGACCATCCACTATGACCCCATCGTTACCTCGGACGCCGCCGTGGGGGTACTGCGCAGCCGCCTGACCGAAAAGCTGCGCCAGCTGGACCCGGCGCTCTCACTGCACGACCTGCGCATCGTGCCGGGCAAGACCCACACCAATGTGCTTTTCGATCTGGTGCTCCCCGCGGGCTATGCCGGGGACAAGGTGGAACTGCTGACCCAGATGGAGCAGTTTATCAAACAGCAGGACCCCACCTATAACTGCATCATCAAGCTGGAACAAAGCTATACGGCTGCGGCTCATAAATGAGGGGGAGCCGCCCCGCACAGGCTTTGCGATATAAGGAAAGCAGAGGGAAAGTAGTATGCTGAACGAGACCTACCGCGCCATGCTGAACAACAAAAGCGTCATCCGCGAGACCTTCATGTATGGCAGACAGCGCGCTGCCCAGATCGGCAGCGAGAATGTGTTCGATTATTCACTGGGCAACCCCAGCGTGCCCTGCCCGCCGGAGTTTACCGAAGCCATGCAGACCCTGCTGGCACAGGAAGAGCCGGTAAGCCTGCACGGCTATTGCCCCAGTCAGGGCGACCCGGGCTTCCGCACCGCTGTGGCGGCGCATCTGACCGAGACCTTCGGCCTGCCCTACGCGCAAAAGCACATCTTCCCCACCACCGGCGCGGCGGGTGCGATCGCCCACGCCATCCGGGCGGTGACACAGCCCGGGGACGAGGTGCTGACCTTTGCGCCTTACTTCCCGGAGTACGGCCCCTATGTGGCGGGCACCGGCGCGGTGCTGCGGGTGGTGCCCCCGCAGGCACCCACTTTCCAGCCCAATCTGGATGCCTTTGCACAGATGCTGACCGAAAAGGTCACCTGCGTGCTCATCAACACCCCCAACAACCCCACCGGCGTGGTCTACTCTGCCGACACTCTGACCCGCATGGCGGCGATTCTGACCGAAAAGAGCGCCCAGTACGGACACAATATCTTTCTTGTCAGCGACGAGCCCTACCGGGACATCGTGTTTGATGGCAAGACCGTGCCTTATCCGGCGGCGTTCTACCCCCACACTCTGACCTGTTTCTCCTACTCCAAGAGCCTGAGCCTGCCCGGTGAGCGTCTGGGCTATGTGGCGGTGCGCCCGGGGTGCGAGGGGGAGGACATCCTTGTGGACATGATGAGCCAGATCTCCCGCTTTACCGGCCACAACTGCCCGCCCAGCATCATCCAGCGGGCGGTCAGCCGCTGCCAGAAGGTGACCAGCGATCTTTCAGTCTACCAGACCAACATGGAACTGTTGTACGAAAAACTCACCGCGCTGGGCTTTGAAGTGGAGCGCCCGGGCGGCACCTTCTATATCTTCCCCAAGGCACTGGAAGAGGACGCCAACGCCTTCTGCCAGAAAGCCCGGGAATTCGACCTGCTGCTGGTGCCCAGCGACAGCTTTGGGGTAAAGGGCTATGTGCGCCTTGCCTACTGCATCGACACCGAAAAGGTAAAGCGCAGCCTGCCCGCCTTTGAAAAGCTGGCAGACGCCTACCGCAAATAACCGGAACGCCCCGACCCGGGGCATAAAATAAACAACTGATAGAGGAAAGGGAACCCTGCTATGGAAAAGATCAAGATGACGACCCCGCTGGTGGAGATGGACGGCGACGAGATGACCCGCATCCTGTGGAAGATGATCAAGGACGAGCTGATCCTCCCCTTTGTGGATCTTAAGACCGAGTACTACGATCTGGGTCTGCCCAACCGCGATGCCACCGCAGATCAGGTGACCATGGATGCCGCTCTCGCCAACAAGAAGTACGGCGTGTCGGTCAAGTGTGCCACCATCACCCCCAACGCCCAGCGCGTGGAGGAGTACAAGCTGCACGAGATGTGGAAGAGCCCCAACGGCACCATCCGCGCTGTGCTGGACGGCACCGTGTTCCGCGCACCCATTATGATCGACAGCATCCATCCGGTGGTCAAGAACTGGAAAAAGCCCATCACCATTGCCCGCCACGCCTACGGCGATGTGTATAAGTGCACCGAGTTCCGCATTCCCGGTGCAGGCAAGGCAGAGCTGGTGTTCACCGGCGCAGACGGCAGCCAGCAGCGTGCCACCGTCTTTGACTTTGAGGGTGCCGGTGTGCTGCAGGGTCAGTACAACAAGGATGATTCCATCCGCAGCTTTGCCCGCAGCTGCTTCAACTACGCACTGGACGTGAAGCGGGATCTGTGGTTCGGCGCAAAGGACACCATCTCCAAGAAGTACGACCACACCTTCAAGGATATCTTCCAGGAGACCTACGATGCCGAGTACAAGGAAAAGTTTGAAGCTGCCGGCATTACCTATTTCTACAGCCTGATTGACGATATCGTGGCGCGCGTCATCCGCAGCGAGGGCGGCTTTGTCTGGGCGTGCAAGAACTACGACGGCGATGTGATGAGCGATATGGTCTCTACCGCCTTTGGTTCGCTGGCCATGATGACCAGTGTGCTGGTCAGCCCGGATGGCAAGTACGAGTACGAGGCCGCACACGGCACCGTCACCCGCCATTACTATAAGTATCTGAAGGGCGAAAAGACCTCCACCAACCCCATGGCTACCATCTTTGCATGGTCGGGCGCCTTCAAGAAGCGCGGCGAGCTGGACAACCTGCCGGAGCTGGTGCACTTTGGCGAGGCACTGGAGGCCGCAAGCCTGCAGACCCTGAACGAGGGCATCATGACCAAGGACCTGTGCGGTCTGGCAGAGGGCATCACCCCCACCGCTGTGGACAGCGAGGGCTTTATCAAGGCCATCCGTGAGCGTCTGGAAGCCAAGCTGGCATAAAACGATTTGCAATATAACATAAAAACCGGAACGATCCACCCGAAAAAGGGAAGATCGTTCCGGTTTATGTTTTAGGCAGGATGTGTGACAAACTGGAATTTATCTGCTTAGGTTACGTACTTTCGTTGCTAACCTTTTCCTCCCTTACCAATCCTTTTTTTCTTTTGTACAGTCATGGTTCTTTTTGCGTTCTTCCACCATATTTGCAAACCATTCCACCTTAGCTGGGTCATAGTGGGAAAAGAAAGCACTCATTTTCGTGTCCAGTGCGGCAATTCTTGCCATATCCTCCGCAGAGAGTGCAAAGTCGAATACATTCAGGTTTTCCTGCATTCGTTCAATATGTGTGGACTTTGGAATCACCACTACGCCTCGTTGCAAATGCCAGCGGAGAATAACCTGTGCTGCACTTTTACCATACTTTTTGCCGATTTCATTCAGCACAGGATTCTGAAACATATTTCCTCTGCCTTCGCCAAACGGAGCCCAGGCCTCAATCTGTACGCTGTACTTGTCCATCCACTTCTTTGCCTCTTCCTGCTGATAGAAAGGATGTACCTCCACCTGATTCACCATCGGTTTAATGCGGGAAAAGGAGCAAATATCCACCAAACGGTCAGGATAAAAATTAGATACACCAATGGCACGAATTTTTCCTTCTTCGTATAGTTCTTCCAGTGCCCGCCATGCCCCGTAATAATCCGAATACGGCTGATGCAGCAGGCAAAGATCAAGATAATCTGTACGTAGCTTTTCCATAGAGTCTAAAACCGACGCTTTAGCTTTCTCATAGCCGTAATGCTCAATCCAGACCTTTGTGGTCAGGAAAATATCTTTACGGTCAACACCGGCTTTTTCGATTGCTGCACCGACCTGCTCTTCATTATAATAGCTTTGTGCCGTATCAATGGCACGATAGCCGACCTTTAGTGCATCCAGTACGCAACGTTCGCATTCCTCCTGTGTCACCTGAAATACGCCATAGCCCAACTGTGGCATTTTCACACCGTTGCTCAAAGTAATATAGTCCATAACAAAAGCCTCCTGTTGTGTTAAATTTTATTCTGTGGTATTATCATAACAGCCGGTAGTTACTGCCGGTCAAGGCTTTTTTCAAAAACAGGAGGATTTTTTGTGTATTCTATGAAAGAGGCTTGTACTCTCACCAATATGACCTATGAAAATCTGAAATTCTACTGCAACGAGGGATTGGTCCCCAATGTCAAGCGAGACAGACGAAATTATCGTGTCTTTGACGAACATGACATCAAATGGATTCAGAGTCTGAACTGCCTGAAAAGCTGTGGAATGAGCATTGCAGAGATGAAGCAATATCTTGCTTTGTGCATGGAGGGCGAAGGCACAATTCCGGAACGTAAGGTGATTCTTGCAGAAAAAAAGAAACCCTGCTCCAGTCTATTACTGAACTGCAAAAGGCAGTGGCATACATTGACTGGAAGCAGAGATTCTATGACGATGTGCTGTCAGGCAAGACAGCGTATTACAGTAATCTTGTTCCGGAATTGCTTAAGTGATATATCGGTACAGTTGACACAGCAAATTTCGATTTGTTGGTTACAAATGCAGTGCATCCAGCACTTCATTTACGATGTTCAGCGATACCTGCCCCGGGGCGCTGGCCTGCCCGGGGTTGGCAAAGGTCATGGCAGAGCCGAAAGTCTCCCCAGCCAGACGGCTCACCGCGCCCAGCGCCCCCATGCTCATGGTGACGACCGGCGTTTCCGGGTGAAGGTCGGCCATCTCGGCGGTAGCAGTCAGCAGCTCCAGTACATCGCTGCGGCACCGGGGCATCACAGCTAGCTTGGGCAGGTCGGCTCCAGCCTGCTGCATCTGCACCATGCGACAGACAAGTTCTGCCCGGGGCGGGGTCTTGGCAAAATCGTGGCTGGAACACACCACGGCTACCCCGGCGGAATGTGCCTGCTCCACCAGCTTGGGCAGGTCTGCTCCGGCGGTGAAGAATTCAATGTCCAGCAGGTCGGCGCAGTCGGTGTCGAGGATCAGGCGCAGAAAGGCAAGGTATTCCGGATGGGAGAGCGCCTGCTCGCCGCCCTCTGCTTTGGTACGGAAGGTCACCAGCAGAAGCTTGTCCCGCAGGGCGACCCGCAGTTTCTGTACGCAGCGGGCAATGGCAGCGGGGGACTGAAAGCCCTCGAACCAGTCCACCCGCCATTCCACACAATCGGCCGACAATGTTGAAAACTGCGCGGCCTTTTCCAGAATGGCAGCTTCGGTGCGCTCCACAATGGGCAGAATGACCTTGGGGCGGCCCTCCCCGATGCGGCAGCCGCGGATGTTGACACAGGACATGGCACTTCTCCTTTATATAATAGGTATAGCTATATCATACAGGATGCTGGAATGACTCCATAATACGTTCTGCCTGCTGCCTTGTCAAGAAAAGATGGTTATTATAATAGGAGAAAAACAGGAGCATTTCCCCCTCCGCAAAGAATTTGGAAAAAAGATGTCAAAAAGTGTTGACAAGCGCCCCGGGGTGTGGTATTATACTTGAGCGCCAAGCGCTGAG